>DIWL01000001.1:33339-81662 GCA_002428455.1 Anaerolineaceae bacterium UBA6107
CCTTACTTATAATCATGGATAATCATCAGAATTACATAAGAATCACCGCTTCTAAATAGTAAAATACAACATCAGAATATGAAAACACATTGGCGATTGATCTGTTCTTCAATAGGTGAAAATGGTGCCTGGAACATGGCGTTGGATGAAGCGATCCTGATGACAGTTTCTGAAAAGGAAAAAGCTCCTACACTCAGACTCTACACATGGCAACCCGCTGCTTTATCCCTCGGTTTCGCTCAACCAGTGCATGACGTAGATCTGGTAAACCTGGAGCGAGAAGGATGGGATCTGGTCCGCCGACCCACCGGTGGAAAAGCCATCCTGCATATCGATGAGTTAACCTATTCTGTGAATGCACCGGTTGATGATCCCCTGCTGGCCGGCAGCCTGCTGGAGAGCTACCGCAAGATCTCACAGGCTTTGCTTTCAGCTCTTGAGAAATTCGGCATTGACGCAGCCGGTGACAAAACTTATTCGAATGGTTCAACCTCTGCCCCGGTGAATCCAGTTTGCTTTGAAACTCCCTCAAATTACGAGATCACGGCAGCGGGAAAAAAGCTCATCGGATCCGCCCAGGCCAGGAAGTATGGTGGAATTCTGCAACACGGTGCACTCCCGATTTCAGGTGATATCACCCGCATCACACGTGTTTTAAATTTACTTACCTATCAGGGGGGGCGCAAGCGTGCAGCTGAAAACCTTATTGAACGCGCGATAAATCTGGAAACTTTGATGGGGTTCGCGCCCTCCTGGCAGGAGGTTGCCGAAGCAATGATCGCGGGTTTCGCCGAAACATTCAACATCACGTTCGTAGAAGAACAACCTTCAGCCATGGAAATCGATCTGACCAGGAAGCTTCTCCGTGAAAAATATGCCTCATACGCCTGGAATTACAGACTCTGACACTCACTATGATCAGCATGAATAATGAGCGCAGCAGACCTATTGCCGTTGGTACCTCACGCGGAAAACGAAAAGGATAAACTGGTACAATTCTTGCTATGTTGAAGAAGATATTAATGATGCTGATTAAACTTGCCTTATGGACACTACTCCTGCTGGTTATTGTCATTGGAACTCCCCGCCTGGTAACAGCGATCATCTCATCGGGGAAGATTTTTAGCGCAGAAGAATCTCCGTCCGCAAGGGCAGCCATTGTTTTTGGGGCTGGTTTGCAACGGGACGGTACACCCTCTCCCGTTCTCAAGGACAGGGTCTCAGCCGCAGTACAACTCTATCAACAGGGAAAGGTTGAGAAGATATTGATGAGCGGTGACAATCGTTTTGAAGACTACAACGAGCCGGCAGCCATGAAATCCTATGCTGTCGATTTGGGAGTGCCTGAAGATGCGATTGTGCTGGATTACGCGGGTAGAAGGACCTATGATACCTGTTACCGTGCGAAGCATATTTTTGGTTTGGAGGAAGCCCTGCTGGTCACACAAAAATTTCATCTTCCACGGGCGATCTTTACCTGCCGCGGATTGGGCATGAATGTTTCAGGTGTTTCGGCTGACCTCCGCGACTACCATACTCATTCGCTGCGCTATTGGAACATCCGCGAACTCCCCGCTACGCTGGTAGCCCTCTGGCAGGTATGGGTATCCCATCCCTTGCCTGTACTGGGTGATAAAGAACCAATCTTCACAGAATCAGCAAATGGAAACTGAATCATGAACCGGGACGAAGCTCTGTCACTCGTGAAAGAATATGTAAAAAACGAGAACCTGATCCATCACATGCTGGCGGTTGAAAGCGCCATGGTCTATTACGCAGAGAAAATGAATGAGCCGGTTGAGACATGGGCCATTACCGGACTGTTGCATGATTTCGATTGGGAGATCCATCCGACAGCAGAATTACACCCGGCGGAAGGCGCACCTATTCTGCGTCAGAATGGAGTACCGGAAGAGATCGTGCAAGCGATCCTGGCCCACGGTGACCATCTTCACCTGCCACGTACCAGCACTCTTGCCAAAGCTTTGTATGCTTGTGATGAAATCACCGGCCTGATCACTGCGGTTGCGTTGGTTCGACCTTCCCGTTCTCTCTATGATCTCGAACCAGGCTCGGTAAAAAAGAAATGGAAAGATAAAGCCTTTGCTGCTGGTGCAAGTCGCGAGGAAATCGCCCGCGGAGCCGATGAATTTGGCGTGCCCTTGTGGGAACATTGTGGCAATGTGATTGCAGCTATGCGCAAGATCGCTCCACAGATCGATCTTGCGGGCAACGTCGAGTAAAACGTGCTCCGATTGAGCACCGTGTAAGAAGGAGAATTTTATGGCACTTACCGGAAAAGGCATGATGATCTGGAAAATTCCCAACTGTGAAGGCGGGAATGCTTCAGCGATCGCTAATGCAGCAGCAGCCGCAGGTTTTTCACATGTGTTGATCAAAATTGCCAATGATACCCGCCCGTATAATGTGGATGCCAGTGGTAAAGATCTGGTGGCTCCGGTGGTGGATGCTTTGCGTGCCAAAGGCATGCAAGTCTGGGGTTGGCACTATGTGTATGGATACGATCCGTTGGGAGAAGCCAGGATTGCTGTTTCGCAGACCAAACGTTTTGCGTTGGATGGGTATGTCATCGATGCTGAGGTGGAATACAAAGAAGCCGGAAGGGATGCAGTTGCCCGCAGCTTCATGACCGAGTTACGCAAAGGACTTCCTTCCACCCCGGTCGCGTTAAGCACTTTTCGCTGGCCAACCTATCACCGCAGCTTTCCTTACGTTGCTTTCCTGGAAAAATGCGATTACAACATGCCCCAGGTGTACTGGATGCAAGCGCACGACGCAGCCTATGATCTCAAACGCTCGGTGAGCGAGTTTAAAGCCATCACCCCATACCGCCCGATCATCCCTACCGGTCCCGCATTCGGGCAGAGCGGTTGGGCACCAACAGCAGGCGAAGTAAGAACTTTCATGGATACTGCCAAAAGCCTGGGATTAAAGGGCGTTAATTTTTACTCATGGGATTATTCCCGTACCAAACTCGTTGAGGTTTGGAATGAGATAGCAAAATACAATTGGCCACCGGATAATACCCCTCAACCTGCAAGGTTCGACCCGGTGACCAAGATCTTTGCAGCATTAAATTCACGCCAATTCGCCCCAATCCTGGATATTTATGCCAAGAACGCTGTTCTCGTCACCCCGCGGCAAACCATCCAGGGAGACGAGAACATTCGGGCATTCTACGAACAGGTAATGATGACCGAACTTAATGGAGGTGATTTTAGGGTCACTTCCAAAACGAGCAAAGATAATACGATCCACTTTAACTGGACGTGCAAATCGAAAACCGGCACCGTAACAGATGGAAAAGATACCATCGGAATAAGAAACGATGCGGTAATCTACCATTATTGTTACTACACGATCAGTTAATCTCTTACCTGATCTTCTATTCGCCGTAATCAGATGTTTTAATGATTTTTACGATTCGGTCGCCAGTGGCAGGTTGCACCAGTTGTTCACCGCGCCCTGCTCTCCGGCTGATACCGATGTCATCGACCCGGCAGGTTTTCGCTGCAGCTTTTTTGAATCTCAGCGCATACTGGTAATTCTTTTTCCCGAAAACCACTCCGACCAATTCAACGCCTTTTTCCAGACGGCAACCGATCACACCCTGACCATAGCGGCCTTGAACAGGAATATTGTCCACTTCGATGCGCCAACTGGTACCACTTGAAGAGATCAGCACCACCTCACCCTTCCCAGACAATTCAGTCATACCAACCACCCCGTCAGTTGGTGCAAGTTTGATCGCGTTCACACCAGCCGCAACCAGGCCCATCACACGCACTTCGCTACCATCAAACCGTATGATCATGCCCATGCGTGTCACCACCAGGTACTGCGACTGGTCATTGTACAAACCGACCTCGACCAATTCATCGTCCTCATTCACCTTTACCAGCACAAATGTGTCGGATGATGGACCTTTCAGCTCTGTAACCAGTGATTTTTTAACAAGTCCCTGCCGTGTAATGCTGACCAGGCAAAGATCTTTCAGCTTCTTTCCGAGTGGTAAGCTGAATATCGCTACTGGAAAGCCGACTTCGCGCAAAGGAGAGACCTTTTCAAAACTCACCCCATCGCCCACCGCTTCAATGGTGGGAACACTCTGAACGCCTATGGCAGTAGCCAATCCGTTCCTGCTGACGAGATAAAGTGTCTGATGAGAATCTGTTCGTACCACGAACACCGGCGCGTCCTTACCGCTCATCCGGGGAGGTTTCTCGGAAGTGAGTTTGCCGATCGATCCATTGGCAGCCATCACCACCCACACATTCTCGGCCGGAGTGACATCTTTGACTGTTAAAAGATCGGCTGCAACTTTTCCCTGTTTGAGGTTAACAATCTGAGTTTTCCGACGGTCGCTGTATTTTGCCTTGATCTCTTTCAATTCATTCTCAACCGTCTGACGCTGTTTCAACGGAGATTTTATGATCGCCTGCAACTCCTTAACAAGTTCCAGAAGGCTCTTATATTCCTGTTCGATCTTTTTACGCTCAAGCTGCGCCAACCGCTTCAAAGGCATATCCAGGATGGCATTTGCCTGGATGACGGAAAGTTTGAACTTCTTGATCAGTTTTTCCCGGGCATCATCAGTATCGGCCGATCGGCGAATCACTGCAATTACTTCGTCAAGATTCTGCAGTGCAATGCGCAACCCTTCAAGGATGTGAAGGCGCTCCTGGGCTTTACGCATATCATATTCACTGCGGCGCTTTACCACTTCAATGCGGTGCTCCAAGTAGACCTTCAAGGATTGTTTAAGCGTCAACAATCGTGGTTCATTATTGACCAAGGCCAACAGGTTAATGCTAAAGGTGACTTGCAGCGGGGTTCGTTTGTACAACTCCCTCAGCACTGAATCCGCGTCAGCCGCCTTATTCAACTCAATCACTATACGCATACCCTGTCTATCGGATTCGTCCCGCAGGTCGGATATCCCCTCTAATTGCCCTTCCCGGGTCAACTCGGCGATCCGCTCAATCAGGGCGGATTTATTTGTCATATACGGGAGCTCGGTGATAATAATTCGACTTTTCCCGCGCGACATTTCCTCCAGATTCAACCGACCCCGCAGAGTGATGCGACCTTTACCGGTTGCATATGCAGCCAGGATCTCATCCTGCTCATGCTCCTGCAGGATGATACCGCCGGTGGGAAAATCCGGACCCTGGATGAATTTCATTAACTCGCCGATCGTGATGTCATCCAGTTTTTGCCAGTGTTCCAGCAGATAGCTGAGTGAGTCAATGACCTCGCCCAGGTTATGCGGTGGAATGCTGGTTGCCATGCCTACAGCGATACCCGATGCACCATTTACCAGCATATTTGGAATTGCCGATGGCAGAACGAGCGGTTCATCAAGGGAATCGTCAAAATTGCGACCGAAATCAACCGTGTCACGATCAAGTTGGTTTAGTATCTCCATGGAAAAGGAGGTCAATCGGGCTTCTGTGTAACGCATGGCAGCCGGGGGATCTCCATCCACACTGCCAAAATTGCCCTGTCCATCGACCAGCTGGTTGCGCATGGAAAAATCCTGTGCCAGGCGCGCCATTGCTTCATAGACTGCCTGGTCTCCATGCGGGTGGTACTTACCGAGGACTTCACCAACGATCCTGGCTGATTTCTTATATGCTGTATCAGGGCGCAAACCCATATCGTACATGGCATATAGCAGGCGGCGCTGCACCGGTTTCAGTCCATCCCGCGCATCCGGCAGGGCACGTGACACGATCACGCTCATCGCATAATCGAGGTAAGATTGCTGCATTTCATGGTCGATATCGACCTTGCGTACAAGTCCCATTTCCATAATTTACACTCCGGCAAATGTTGAGTAATACTCGTTAAGTTTACAACGAAAAAACCGGTTCATTGTAATCTACATTACACCCAACAAAAAATTCCGGTCACCTCACAGGCAACCGGAATTCTTATGGCTTTGCAGTTTAAGGTTTATTCTTCCGTGGTTGTTTCAATAGAGGGCGTGTCAGCCACTTCGACCACTATTTCTTCCTCATCCACCGCAACAGGCTTTGGTTCGATGTTGTCAGTAAAGCGTCCATAAACAAAACCGGTTCCGGCAGGGATCAGTTTACCAATGATGACGTTCTCTTTCAGACCAAAGAGCGGATCCTCAGCTGAAGCAATGGCTGCACCAGCGAGCACCTTGATCGTGTGCTGGAATGAAGCCGCTGACAGGAACGAATCGGTGCTAAGAGAAGCCTTGGTAACGCCTAACAGGATCTCGACGTATCGGGCGGGTTGCTTGCCTAATGCAACAAGTTCCTCGTTGACCCGTTTGATCTCCAATCGGTCGACAACGTGCATCGGCAGATAGCTGGAATCACCGGGGCGAATCACCTGTACCTTACCGATCATCTTACGGATGATCACTTCGAAGTGCTTGTCATTAATGTTCTGACCTTGGGCACGGTAAACTTTCTGGATCTCGGTCATCAGGTACATCTGGGCTGCTTCACGCCCTTTGATCTTCAGGATCGTGTGCGGGTTGATCGAACCTTCGGTCAGCGCCTGTCCGGCTTCGACCATCTCTCCATCACGGATGATTAGGCGTGATGTGCTGGGGATCTCGTAATCTTCACTTTCCTTCTGCTCGTAGCTGACGATCACTTTCCTGCCTTCAACCCGAACTTTTCCATCATGCTGAGCGTTGATCTGCGCATCATCCAGGCTGGCGATCAGGTCACCGGTGACGATATCTGTCGCATCCACTGCTGCAATGGTCCAGTTTTCAGGAATTTCGTATTCATCCGCGACCATCTCGCTGTGTTCCACGCGCACCAGCTTCTGTTCGCCGGCACGGTCTGTCAGCATGATGTGCGCGACACCAGAGATCGCAGTGATTACAGCTTCACCCTTGGGTGTGCGACGGGCTTCAAAGAGTTCTTCTACGCGCGGGAGACCGGTCGTGATATCTCCACCAGTGGCAACACCACCCAGGTGGAAGGTTCTCAAGGTAAGCTGGGTACCCGGTTCACCAATGGATTGGGCTGCCACAGTACCCACTGCAGAACCCAGTTTGACAAGGTTGCCGCGGCCAAGATCCATGCCGTAGCAGCGGGCGCAAATGCCGTGAATGAGTTCACAAGTTAATGGTGATCTGACAAACACATTCTCGATTCCAGCGTTCAAAACTTTTCGAATCAGATCATGATCGAGGATCTGGTTCCGTTCCGCAACCACTTCCCCTGTTGCAGGATTCACAACTCGTGCGGCGAGCGCCCGGCCGAACAATCTTTCTTTGAGTTTCTGACCGGCGATATCATCCTGTTTGCGGATCCAAATACCAGCTTCAGTGCCGCAATCCTCTTCGTTAATGATAATATCCTGGGCGATATCCACAAGTCGGCGGGTCAGGTACCCTGCATCCGCAGTTCGTAGAGCAGTATCGGCCAAACCTTTTCGGGCACCATGTGTGGAAATAAAGTATTCCAACGCGGTAAGCCCTTCGCGGAAGTTGGACTGGATCGGCAGGCGAATGATGCGTCCGGCGGGGTCAGCCATCAAACCGCGCATACCTGCAAGCTGGGAGATCGGACCGAATCCACCTTTCGTCGCACCTGATGACGCCATAATGGACAGGTTGCCATTTGGATCCATCGCAGTTCGCACCGCTTTACCGACTTCTTCGGTAGTGTCTTTCCACAACTCAATGACCAGTTTGTCGCGTTCTTCCTCTTTGAGAAGACCACGCCGGTAATCCCGGTTGATTTTGTCCACCTCTTTTTGCGAGGTGTCAATGATCTGGTATTTTTCGGGTGGAATGGTAATATCAGCAACCGCAATCGTGGTGCCAGATTTCATGGCGTACTCAAAACCGATATCCTTGATCGCATCCGCGACTTCGGTCGTCACATCCTCACCGCAAAGGTCGTAGACATCGGCGATGAGATCCTTTACGCCGGTCTTCTCCAGCGTAACGTTCATGAACTGCACCTCTTTCGGAAGAATCCGGTTGAAGAGTACACGGCCAACGGTAGTGTCGATCATGCGGGCTTCTTCTTTCGGCAACCGGACATTCTTGTTATCAAAGTTGGTTTTCACCTTAACCTTGATCTTGGTGTGAACATCCAGTTGACCAAGGCTGAAAGCAAGATCTACCTCGTCAAAGTCTGCAAACATGCGACCGTCGCCCTTGTGCGGACGCTCATCGAATACTGTCAGGTAATATATACCCAGAACCATGTCCTTGGCAGGGCTGATGATCGGCTCACCGTCAGCAGGTTTAAGCAGGTTGCGCGATGAAAGCATCAGCTCTCTTGCTTCCTTGACGGCTTTTTCAGAAAGCGGAACATGGACTGCCATCTGGTCGCCATCGAAGTCCGCGTTAAAAGCGGTTGTTACCAATGGGTGCAGTTGGATCGCACTTCCCTCGATGAGAATAGGCTCAAATGCCTGGATGCCCAGACGGTGAAGGGTTGGCGCACGGTTCAAGAGCACAGGTCTATCTTTGATAACCTCTTCCAGAACCTCATAAACTTCCGGTTTATTGCGTTCGATCAGGCGGCGTGCTGATTTGACGTTTGCCGCGTAACTGTGCTGTACCAATCGTGAGACCACGAATGGCCGGAAAAGTTCCAAAGCCATTGTTTTTGGTAGACCACACTGATAGAGTTTTAGTTTTGGACCGACAACAATAACTGAACGACCTGAATAGTCAACACGTTTACCCAGCAAGTTGCGGCGGAAACGACCTTTCTTGCCTTTCAGCATATCGCTGAGTGATTTCAACTCACGCCGGCCACGGCGGGAAAGTGCTTTACCACGCTGTGAGTTATCAATCAGGCTGTCCACTGCTTCCTGGAGCATACGTTTTTCGTTGCGAACGATCACATCAGGAGCGCCCAATTCAAGTAATCTTTTTAGACGATTGTTACGGTTGATAACACGCCGGTAAAGGTCATTCATATCAGAGGTGGCGAAACGGCCACCATCCAATGGAACCATCGGGCGAAGATCCGGCGGGATAACCGGTAAAACGGTCAGGATCATCCATTCGGGGCGGTTACCGGAACGGCGGAAATCTTCCACCACCTTCAAGCGGGTGGTCGCTTTTTTGCGTTTCTGCTTGCTCTTGGTTGTCCTGACCTCTGTCCAAAGGTCTTCAGCCAACTTGTCCAGGTCGAGGCGACGTAATATATCATAGAACGCCTCGGCGCCCATGTCCGCCCTGAAAACCTGTCCCCAGCGGGATTTTAGTTCACGATAACGGCTTTCGGTCAGGAAGGTGAAGGGTCGCAACTCCTGGAGTTCATCGCGCATCTGTCCGGAATGATCATGTGACTCTGTCGATTGGTCTTCAAGAGTGTTACGCAGCTCGTCCATTGTGACCTCAGCTTCTGCTTTCACTTTGTCGACAGACATCTTCAAAGCCTCACGGTCACGCTGCTGCTTGCCTTTTTCATCCTCTTCGATCTCTTCAAGCCGTTCTTTTACAACTTTTTGAACGTTGGCGATCTGCTGCGTTGTGATCATCTCACCCTTTTCAGCGATCAACACCTCAGCAGCTTCGAAGAGAATCTTTTTCTTCGAGGGTTTTCCCATTTGTTCAGTCAACATCCGCTCAAGAGATTGTCCTTCCTGGATGACAGGTTCGAGTTTGGATGTGATCTGATTTTCTGATCTGGTGTCGATTTCTTTGAGTTGAGCCTGTAGTTCAGCCACGGTCTTGTCGCGGCTTTTCTTAACTTCCAGGATCTGAGCATTGATGCGATTCGCCTGTTCAAGCTCGGAATCGTGAATCTCGTCTTCCAAACGGCGCAACGCTTTCTGGCGAGCATCATCATCTACAAACGTGACAATGTATTGTGCAAAATAGAGCACGCGATCCAGGTTTCGGCGCGAAATGTCAAGTAACAAACCAAGGTATGATGGGATGCGTCGCGTGTACCAGATATGGGCAACGGGTGTCGCCAGGTCGATGTGTCCCATCCGTTCCCGGCGTACCGCTGAACGGGTTACTTCAACGCCACATTTGTCGCAGACAATGCCTTTGTAACGGGGGTTCTTGTATTTACCGCAATAACATTGATAATCTCTTGAGGGGCCAAATATTGCCTCACAAAACAGACCATCCTTTTCCGGGCGTAATCTTCGGTAGTTGATGGTTTCAGGTTTTAGTACTTCACCGTATGACCAGCTTCGAATTGTTTCAGGGGATGCGAGATTGATCCGGAGCGCGACTAAACTTTTTGTTTCCACTAATGCCTCCTGAATTTAAAACCAGTAGCGATTAAAAACGGATCATGGCATAAAACCAAATTGGACATTAAGATGCAACAATCCGTCCATTATATACATGCAAACAAGTATTTTACCACAAATTTTGGTTTATCCAATTATTGGATCTTTACTTTTCCCCAAATAACGAATAGGAATCTCCAGGAAGAAGGTGCTTCCCTTGCCCAGTTGGCTTTCTGCCCAGATCCTCCCCAGGTGGCGTTCAGCGATTGACTTGACGATGGATAGCCCTAATCCCGATTCCCGTTGTATATTGCTCTCCAAATTTACTGTGCGTGCGAACCAGTTGTTCAAATTCTTCAGATCAAGCGGCGCAATTCCTGCTCCACGATCCTGGATTACAAATACCACGCTTTCCGCATTCACCTGCAACCGCAAATTGATCTGACCGCTTATTGGAGAGTATTTTACCGCATTCTCAAGGAGATTGATCAGAGCACGCTGTAATAGCGCTTTATCCGCTTCGATCATCAGGTCCTGCGATAGGGTCAGCTCTGGCATGATCTGAATCTTACGATTCATGATCTGGGGCTGCATTTCAGTAACAACAATATTTAACAATTCAGAAGGAGAGACCTTCTCCACATTGAGTAACGTACCAGAGTCGATCCGGCGCATATCCAGCAGATCATCCGCCATTCCAGTTATGTCATCGATGCCTTCCATGATCTTGGTGGTGTAGTCCTTTTGTTGCGGGTTCATATCCCCAACCATGGGCAACATGGATACATATCCGCGGATCAGGCTAAGTGGCGCTCTCAGATCATGACTCACCATCGAAACGTACTCATTCTTCATCTTTTCCAATTGTTTGTATTCTGTTACATCGCGTAGTACACACACTTTTCCTACGTGTTGACCTTCCACTTCAACTGGTGACACGGATACCAGGTAGGTTTTACCATCCTCCAGTGCCATTTCCTCCACCTTGCTTTCTGTTTTTGAGGTTCCCAGCACAAATCCTTTCAGGATTTTGGAGATGATCTCACCTCCGCCTTCTCCTGCCTCTTTGTCGATGCTGACCAATTCATACATCTTTTCCGCTGCCTGGTTCACAATTAACAACTGCCCGGATTCTCCCGCAACCAGTACCGGTTCCGGAGTAGAGGTCAAAACAGATTCCAGGCGTTTCTTGCCTACTTCAGCCTTGCGGTAGAGGATCGAGTTAGATACAGCAAGAACCGCCTGCCCCGCCAGTGTGTTTAGAAAGCGCACCTCGCCTTCAGAAAAGCGGTGCGGTTGGGAATATGCAACCCAGATGTATGCCGCTTCCTGGTCATCTGATTTCAACAGGATGGCTGCCAGAGCAGAGGGCACCTCAACACCCTTGGGTAGTTCCATCCGCCGGATCCTGGCTTTGGATGGGATGATGAGAGTAGTCTCTTCGACAACCTGGTCAAACAGAACTGTATCCAGGTACTGATACAACGAGGCTGTGTCACCCACCCGATATGCTTGAAGGTCCTCCGTCCCACCTCGATGATTAACCCTAAGAAGCACCAGGCTGGCTGCGTCAGCACCGTATGAAAGGAGCGCATTGAGTAAATGAGTGGAGGATGATTCCAGGTTCAAATCGGAGGCTACTCCCTGGGATACTTTTAATAATGTATCCAATTCTTCCAGTCTGGATTTCAGGCTGATGCGCATACGCTCAAAAGCGGTGCCCAATCGGCCGATCTCGTCAACGCCCTTTACTTCAATTTGACTGTGTAATTCCCCTTTTGAGATCTCATCCGCACGGTCCGCAAGGTGTATGAGTGATGTTGTCAATGTGCGCATCAGAAAACGCAATAACAGGAATGCGAGAATGGAAATGGCAAGAGAAATCGCCAGCAACGGAATTGCTATACGCAATGCAAGATCCTGAGAATTACTGGCCGGCATCGAAAGGATCACTTTCCAGCCATTGTCTTCGTCGATCGTCGCGTAATTCATAAACCGCGTGCCGGTTGTTCCGGAATCTTCGAAATAGCCTGTTTCTCCGGGAATCCGCCCCGTGTATTCTGTCATCACCAGGTTGGGATTGGTGTGGTAAAGGATCTGGTTTGACTCATTCAGGATCGCCCCCTGACCTCCGGATTCCGCCAGATGTCTCAAAGCCAGTAAGGCCGGTTGGGAAAAGAGATTAATGGCAAAATCAGTCCGCGCCACGATCACTCCCTGGGCAAGGCCATATTCATCGGGTATGGAAGCTACAAAAGAAATGAGCGCGGATTCTCCGCCAGGATTTGGTTGGACGATATAATGCTGCATCGGCACACCGTTTAAGGCCAGCATGATACCTGATTCCTCTTCCATTGAGATGCGGAAAGTACCGTAATCATCCGAGGGGTACCCTGTTAAAGGTGATCCGGTCAGGTCAAAGACGAAGATCTGGTTGAAGAATGGCAATTCACGCACTTTTGCGCGAAGGATTTTTTGCAGTTTTTCAGAATTGTTGAGCGGTAGATCCAGATCCACCAATGCCGTCGTCAGGGTCTGTCCAGTCTCCAGGATTGATGGGATATTCTCTGCGGCAATTTGCGATGAGTTTTCAAGCTGGTCAACAAGGATTTCCCGTGCAGCTTTTCCGGCTACGATCCAGTCCGCGATCACCAGCGTTAATAATAAAACCAGCACCATTGGAACTGTTGTATACAGGATCCGATTCTGCAATCCCGTTTCGATCGGTGATGGATGCAGCGAGGCAGGTTTCACCCAAAGATCGGAGCGAGTAATCCGGAACACTTCGCACAAAAAGCCCGAAATCAGCAATTGGAGGCCGTTGATCAGGATCAGGATCCAGGACCGGGTGAAAGCATAGTCCAACTTGGCAGCCATTGATCCATTGGTGCTGAAGAATGTGCTGACGAGAAAGATCGGGATGGAGAGAACGATTACCAATACTACTGCACCGATGGGACGGCGCAGGAATGTAAAGAATGAGGTTCGGTAATCCTGCCTTAGGACCAGTGCCAGTAATACAGCCAGGGCTGTTGTCTCAAGTGGAGTGAAGACAGAGTGAGTATTCATCAACGCGCTGATCAATCCGCTGATAAAACCAAGCACAGCTGCCGGCCAGACTCCCAAGATTCCCCCGGCAAGGAGCACAGGGAGCACGGAAAAGATCATCACGGTCGGAATTGCATTTTCGCTGGGCATGTTGGGTAAGGGAATGACATCCGCAAATGGAAGGTCAACACCCAAAAATAAGGAACCCAATATCGTGGCTACACCGAGGAGTAGGAAAATGCTCCAGAAGTTTCTTACCCTGGGAAGGTCCAGGTTCTGCCGGATCACCCACAGGATCACGGCCGCGATTACAAACCAACCCACCCAACCCAATAGTTGGTAAGGAGTATCGAAGAACGGCGTAGAGTCAAAAAGGTGTAACTTAATCATATCCATGCACTATAACTTTATAGCATTTTCGCTTCTCTATCAAGTTGATTCCATGCAGATTTATGCAAAAATGAATTTCGCTTGCGAATCTTTTGTTTTTGAACATCTACCAACCATTGTGCTTCTATTTCTTCAGCCTTCCGGAATGCGGTTGTTGAAAGTTCAAGGCGAACCTGGGCAGTACTGGTAAGGACGTTGTTGACCTTTTCGATCATCTCCTGTTCAAATTGCTTTTGTTGCTCATCGAGCACCTCGATGCGGGTGGCATAATCACGCAGGATCTCACGGTGTAAACGCTCATGCCGCCAATAGAGTGTTGCTTCATCATACTCACCAGTAGGATGCGAGCCAGAGTCCGGTAGACCAGCATCCAGCCAGACTGGCTTGAATAACGATGTACAAGGCGCTGCAGTACCAGTCACAAAATGCACAGACGGATTGGTCCTGCTTAACACGGATATCATAGATCCCGTTGTCTGGCTGCCCCGCGCTGGTCCCCAGCCGGCATGCATGCACACATCGGATCCGGTAATACCACGCGCAGGCGACCAATCTTTATTACCATCATGCTGGTGAGAACGTAAAAAGCTCATCATATGGGCTGGTGTGATCCTGCCCCTGGCTTCCCGCAAAAGATCAAGCGTACAAGATTGACGTCTGCGGGCATCGCTAAACCGGGTGTAGATCGGTTCAGAATAACAATGGGCAAAACTAAATTCGGAGGATTTACTGCACCAACCTTTCTCGATCGCATTGGAAACAAGAGTTTTCGAAGCCATGTCCCAATTGTTGGTGATCAAAATCGCGTTAGAAATACTGCCCACATCCTTGACCTTCAAAGCTGCCCAATCCCGACCAGAGGTTTCCAGTATCCACGCATCATCCGGATCACAGATTAGGAAACTGTTGTGATAATAAAATTTATGGGCAAAACCGCAATTGCCACCCTGCCCATAGAGCTCCAACAAAGAGATGATCAATTGCATAGCTGCCTCTGCACTGCGTGACCTCTCCAACGCAAGGCGTAGAAAGTCCATTCCGATAAGTCCGGGTTCCTTCCCATATGGTGTCTTGGTGAAGACGGCTTCATTCCCAATGGTGACACCATGTTCATTGGTACCCATCTCTGCACCCCAGATCCAGAATGGTTTGGCAAGCAGAACGCGGTAGGTCTCCTCAATCTGAGGGATCGTGATGTAAGTGCACTTGAGTTGTGTGCCTGGCTCATGCCGGGTTGCCGGGAGTATTACAACCTCGTGAGCTTCGTTGGGTTCGCGATCTGAGTTTTTTCCGAAGAGGACATTTCCATCAAGGGTTGAATTACCCAAAGCCACAATTGTGTCACACATGATGCGCTCCTCTCCCGCTGACTTCCCACCGGGTTGTTTTGGTTCTGGTCTTATTGTCCTTTTTAGTTTTCATCCACTGTGGGAAGATTGATATACACCAGGCTCTCCTTGAGCACCTCGTCGATTGATTTTCCATCTGTATTGATCACGAACGCATCATCCGCTATCTTCAACGGGGCATATTTTCGGGTTGTATCATACACGTCGCGTCGGATAATCGCGCTCAAAATATCCTCATACAGAACACTACTCCCCCTCTGTTCCAACTCAATGAATCGCCGCCTTGCCCTTTCTTCCGCCGAGGCATCCAGGTAGATCTTAAACCGTGCATCGGGGAAAACGACCGTACCGATATCGCGGCCAGCCATTACCATGTTCCCCCGTAAGCCGATCTGGCGCTGCTGTGCGGTCAACGCCGTTCTAACCCCCTGATAAGCGGATACTTTGGAAACGTGTTGTTCAACCTCCCTCGAGCGGATCTGCCACGTAACATTTTGGTCATTTAATAATATATCCGCAGACCGCCCGTCGGAACAGCTTGCAGGCTGGACATCAATATGGCTCTCTTCAGTGAGTCGGGTAACCGCTTCTTCGTCATCGACGTTGCCAAGTTGATTTAAGGCAGCTAAAGTAGCCGCACGGTACATGACGCCGGTATCAAAGTAAAAGAATCCCAGCTTTTTTGCCAGCAACTCACCCACAGTGGACTTACCGGAGGCAGCCGGGCCATCGATCGCAATTACAAGTGGTTTTTCCTGCTCATTCAAGGATATGCTCCATCATTAAGGTATCTGTGCTCCGGGAAAGAGATCATTCTTTGCCCACAGGATCAGTTCAGTATTACTCGCAGGGGTCAAACGAAAAAGCGACCACCTGATCCAATCGATTGGTTGCATAGCCGCGTAATCGGGGTTAACTGACCAGAGGATTTTTTGCCCGCGGTATGAGGCTGGGAGATCAATTCTAGTTTCCACATTAGTCAGCACAAGTGAAGGCGCGGAATTCGGATCAGGTACGGACGCACTGATTACCTCATTGAAATCCCGCAAAACCCAGAATACAGAGGGATGCTCCAATCCGATCACCTGAATGTCGATGCGGTCAGCGTACCCGGTTCGCGATATGGAAATATCCTTTACCGTGGTCAATAGAGGTTGTTCACCCAACGGGAATCCTCTACTGAATAAAAACTCAAATTGAGGTCGGCTGCCTAACCCTGCGGATTTCCAGGCGTTGGAGACCAATCCGACTACTAACAACACAACAATTCCGGTTACGAAGCCGTTGCGGGTGGATGAATAAGACCAACCCCAGGCAAATAAAACCGTCATAGCCGCCAGCAGGATAATTGGCAAGAATGTTCCGATGATCCGATTGCGGGTTTCTTCCGGGGTTAAGTAGGCATTATTGACGAGATTGAGAGAGTTTAGAAACGAGAAAATGACCAATGCCAGGAAAAGTGTCAGCTCAACAATGAAAATCAACCGATTTTCCACATTGGGTAACCGCACGAGTTTAGATAATTTTTTAGCTGCCAGGATCAACATCGGTAGTGCGACCCAAACAAAATGACTGCTCGCCGTACCAGGATTAAGCAATGTTAGTACAAGGGTTAATGCCCACAATACCCCCATAAATCTTGCAAGCTGTTCTTTCTTGAGCATGCCATCGACAAACCCCCAAATACCGAGAGCGATTAGCGGTAACTCAATAATCAGCCAGGCCAGGCTATTGCCCGCAAGCAAACGGCTATCAAACTCACCCCAGCCAGAGAAATACTCAACAACACTCGACCCGATGGCACTGATCCCGTTGGGCAATGAAAAGAACAGCGTGCTCAATAACAAAGAGGAAACCGCTGCAACGCTTAAAACGATCACCACCGATTTTGAACTACCTGCCCCGTTGAGACCGGCATCATCCCGATTTGTGAACAGATTTCGCCACATTGCTATAATTCCAACCGTGATCAGCCCGAGTGGCCAAAAACCACTCCCTCCAGTAAGCGCAATACCGAGTAAAACGCCGCTCAGAACAGGTCGTCTGTTTAGCCAGAATCCGAGTGCCGCTATTACCCCGACCAGAGCCAACATCGTTCCACCGGCAGATCTTGATACACCAATCATCACTGGATCCAGCGCGATCAATGCCGCGAGTACTAATGCGGTTGAACTGCCCAGCCATTTGCGGTAAAGGACTGGAAGCAGGACAGCGCATGTGCCTAGTAAAGCCGGCCAGAATCGCGCCCAGAATCCTGATGCTCCAAATAAATCAAACAGGACCGATGTAAGGGCAATATACCCCGGTTCACCGGAAAGGCGTACACTCTCATTCCTGCTGACCGATAAAGCCTGCAAAGCGATATTAGCCTGCTGGTCATCCAGAGGGTACGTACCCAGCAACGCAAACCTAAATCCCGCTGCGACAAGCAGGATGATCGCAAATCCCCACCAGGAGCGACTTATTTCATATTTTGCGGTGCTATTTGTGCTCATTGCGGCGAAACTCCCAATTCAACTGGCACTTCGTAGATCGTTACTTCCTCATTGCGGTACACCACGGTCAGCATCTGGTTGAACTTTTCTTCGTTTACCCTGTAGGATGAACGCTCGAGGTTTCCAACATAAACATACCTTACATTATATCCATCCAGCAGGCGGGAGGTTTCATTCCAATCTCCGGATTCATACAGAAGCTGCATGTCGGAGTATCGGGATCCCATTTCTTCTCCGCCGCCGCGCCATTGGCTTTCGTGTCCAGGCCAACCCAGTACAGCCGGCTGACCGGAACGGGTGGAAACCCGGGCATAATCTGTATAACTTCCGCCAACTGCTTCTGTGACCACTCCTAATGGCGCTTGTTGCAACCAGGTGATCGCCGCGTAATCACCGGGGAAATAGCGCTGGAAGTAGGCGTTGCCATCAAGTGTCCAATCTTTGGCTGAAAATTGCTCTGTCTTGTTCCACAACATCAACGCGGGGTAGGTCAATCCAGCAAATACGACCAGAACCCACAAAACCTGGAATGCGATCATGCGCCAACCGCGTAACTTATGGAAGAGAATGGCACTGCCGGCTGCAGATGCGATACCCCACAGGATCCAGGCCTGGTAATAAAACTTAAAGATTGTGTTCATCCGCGTGCCAAACTGGTCGCGCAAATACAGGTATTCCGGAAAAAGCGTCAGAAGCGCACCCAGCAAAGCCAGGATCAGAATGAAGGATTCAATCGTTCCATTCTTACCGGCAGATCCAGTTTTGTCTCCCGCCCCGGCACTCTCCTCAGCCGAAAAGCTTGGTTTCTGGTCTCTTCTGTCAAGTACCGCCAGGATGAGCACCAGCATACCCCCAAGGGTCAACCAGGTACCGGGTGCTTTGATGCGCCGCAGCAACCCCTGCAGAAGGATCTCTCCCGCTGGAAAATTGCCATGCACACCTGCCAACGCATCACCAGCCTGGATAAGTTTTATACCGATGGAGCTGATTGATACGTTCGCCGAGGTGGAAAGTTGAGGTCCGATCTGCTGCAACGAGAGCAGTAAACCCCCATAAAGCATGGAGAGAACAAAGAAGGCCACAAGGAGGATCGCTGTGATCTTCAAACCAGCCAGGAGACTTTGACGATCACCCAGCCTTTTGAAGGAATAGATACAGAATGCAATTAGCGGTACCAAAAGGGCTGCAAAAAGAATCCAGAAATGCACACCGCGCGTCATAAACTCCAGGCTGGGCAGAATCCCTCCAGCCTGTGAATCAAAACCCAGGTAAAACGGTAAATAAAGCACAAAACCAGCAATTCCAAGGACCAGCCCATTTTTCAAGAAATTCCACAATATGCCAGTCTTCCAGCCTTCGGACTGGTAACGCATAAACGCCCAGACCAGGCAAAACAACCCGACGTAAATGGGAAAATCCCATGTATTGATAAAGCCAAGGCTACCCAGGATCAGTGCTGTCAACCAGAAAGTCCAGTTCTTTGCCCAACCCGTGATACTGGTCTCTTTACGGATGTAAAGTCTGGCTCCCGCAAATAGATTCAGACTGGCAGCAACTGCAAGCAATGCGAACGGTACCGCCAGCAGGTGTGGATGCAGATCAGACAGCAGGTAGGAGAAAAAGGGAAATTCATCGATCACTTCGACATTTGCACCACTAAGGGTCATGTCCTGGATGACCCGTGAGCCGCGCCACCACAACCATCCCCCGGGTCGGGAAGGGATCCAATCAAACGGAACCATCGGCGGCACATTGAGATCAAGAATTCCAAGCCATGTCCAAAACCTGGAGGTCAAGACACCGTTACCAGTCTCCCTCCAGAAAACGCCACCGGAATGGAGAAATTCCAGCACCCCTTCCACTGTACTGATAATTAATACGAACAATGGACCCAACAAACCTGCACGACGGCTGAAACCCTCTGTTACACCTTCCCGTTGGCCCCATAACGATGTGATATCGTACACAACGCCATACAAAGCGGCTGCCGTCATGGCAAACCACAAGGCGCTGGTCAGGTTAAACGCAACTGATGCAGAGACAGCGGTAATCCTTGTTATCATGGCAATCATCACATAACCAAAATAATAATAAGAGATGGCATAACCTGACAACCACGGATCCTGTGGCGGGAAAGAGGGGGATCGCAAAATCGAATTGATGAATGCGAGTTCCATCGGTTTTTCAGTATAGGCAGCTTCGGGGTTCATTCCCCTGATCCATGCCCAACCAATAAACATTAGCACAAATAATACTTCTCCGACCCAGATCGTGCGGCTGTTGGTTTTCAACCAGGCAAGCAGCTCGTGAACCTTACTACCGCGCAATGCCAGCGCTGACAGGACCAGTAAGGCAAAAAAAGCAGCGATCTGTCCGCCCAGGTCATTCTGTAAAATCCCCAGCGAGTTAAACAACCAGAATACAAAAGCCCAGATCAACAAACCCAGGGGACGGGCCAGGGTGATACCCTTACTGGGTATTTGATGGAAGAACCGGTACGCCATAGGCAGCGCGCTGATGCCGATCAGCGTGATCACCAGATACCAGCTCAGAATGCTGAAGATCTCACCCATGTTCATTCACTCGCATTTTTGTCGAGTACTTCATAAATGACGGTATCCTCGTAACGGAAAACTTCTCGCCAATGCAAACCATTAAATTGTTCAAACTTGTTCAGACCTGCCCCGCTGTAGTACAGGCGTTCCAGCTGCCCTACAACGATGTATTTGACATTGTATTTCCGCAGGAAAGAGAGCGCATCCTCAACACTTTCAGTCAGGTAGAAACCCGGGATCTCATTCAGGCGGTTGGCAATACCATTATAAGAAAGGAAACCCCGTTGCTGCCGTTGATGCCAGTTCCAGCCCAATACCCCCGGAAGACCGGTGTAGATCGTATAACGATTTCCCCAACGGTATTCCACTGTATTGGCTTCCACGATCACCGGCGATCCTTGCACATTTCTGCGCATCCATTCGATCGCCTGGTAATCCTGGTTTAGGTCCATATCGACACCCTGGTCATTGTAATAGGAGGTCTGCATAAAGGCATCCCCATCCAACCCATCCGGGGCGGAATCAGACATCCGGTCCCGCACCTTATCGGCGCTGGCTAGAACCGGGTAGAGAAAAGCGCCGAACAGAAGAAAGATCAAAACTACCTGCCAGAGATTCGCTGTTCCCCTGCGCCAGGCTGAATTCACTGCCGGAAGCGTCCATATCAAAGCTACGGCAGCACTGAGACTTAGTAGCGTCCACGCCTGGTAATAGAATTTGAAGACGGTGTTCATCCGTCCGATATCACCCTCCAGGGCAAACAGTTCCACAAAAAGGGTCAGCACAAGCCCCGTCCCCACCATAAAGAGCACCAGCCGCTTGCTATCCGCCTGATTCGGGCGAAACAGCAGAATTGCTGCCCAAACCCCCAGGATGCCGACCAACCAGCCAATGCTGATCCCCATCAGGGTCAACAGGATTAGGACCAGCAGGAAGAGGAGCCCGACAACCTGGATGTACCCCAGGTAAGGTTTGATTTTATGCACAGCAGAGGCAGGTGTGGCTGCCAGCCATTCGCGGGTTTCCCAAATGAGCCAGCTGATGATGAGGAACAATTGCCAACCCCAATGCACCAGGTATGAGCCCAATGGAGAATGTGAGTCCTTCCAGGCGGTGATACTGCCGTAAGCCTGCCCGAATTTCTCGGTGAAGGGCAGGTAAAACAGCATAACACCTGCAACCATCAGCGCAACCAGGATAGTTGAAAAGATCGTTTTCCTCATCCATTCGGGAAGCCGGTGTAGGAATCTGACAGGCAAATGGATCTTCCTGTAACTGGAATAGAACAGGACGATCCCCCCAAATAGCATATAGGTCGGCAGGTCCCAGGTATTAGTAGGACGAAGGGTGGCGATGATGAACGCACCGAACAGGATCGTGACAGGCACGCCCAGCCACTCCCTCCATGTCCTGTCTGAGCGCATGTCCCATTTTCTCAATAAAACCGCCAACGCCCAACCCAACGCCAGAATGGTGATCGGCAGTGCGATCATGTGAGCATGCAGATCGGCATACGTGAAGGTAAAGAATGGGAACTCAGTGATGACATCCCCCGGAATGGCACGCGATGGATTCCAATACCACTCGCCGTACCCGAAGGGTAGTTTTGAACCGGTGAAGAAACGGACCAGACCTGTAAAGAACCAGGCGATTGATTCAAAGACTCCGGCTTCATCGATAATCCCCTTTGGAGCGCCCAGGCGCTTAAAACCCTGCGAGAACATCCTTAGCGTCCCCAGGTTGCCGGCGACCAACACCGCCAGTGCTGAAGCAATGCCGGCAATGTAATGTTGTTTACTATTAGCCGGTGGCGGGTTTTCCAATTCTTCCGTTAATTGCTTCTTTCCTGGAGAAATGAGATTCCAGCCAATGCTGAATGCGCCGATTCCGGTCAGGGCGAAGAGGGTCGGCAGGATCAAATTGTAGGCTACGGCAGGTGCGATTCCCAGCCACTTTACCAGCACCCCCACGATGACGTAACCGTAATAGTAATAATTGATATATCCGCCGGAATACCATGGATCATAAGGAGGAAAGGTTGTGCTCTTTAAAACCGCTGTAAAGTAGGAGAGATCCATCGGTTTTTCTCCACCCTTCCAGGGATGCCAGAGATCCGGGTTGCCGATGCGGATGAATAGATCGACAAGGAAGAACAGGAGAAACACACCTTCGACGAAAAGAATCGCTTTGCAATTTTTCTTGATCTCTACTGAGATGAGCTTGCGATCACGGAATGTAATAGCGCTGCTGATCATCAACAATAGGATCAGGATGATACTGATCGTCAGGCGGCTGAAAGCAATCCCGGCAGATCCGGCAAGCCAGGTCAGGTAAGCCAGCAGGAGCAAACCGACCAAACGGCTGAACGGGTACCCGTGGTCCGGCAGCCCCTTCAGGAACAGCCGCACCAACGGAAAGGCAATCCAACCAAGAATGGTAATGGCGAGATACCATGCCAGTGCCGCCAGCCATTGATGCTGGTTCAGTAAGGAATCTTCTGGAAACAGCTCGGACCAGGTTCCGCCCTCGGTCTGCCTTTCCTTTTCCTTTGCGGAAAGCATGAGATTCCCTTTGATCTCCCCTGCCTGCTTTGGGGTTTTATGAACGACTTCGCTCAGGTCTACTGCGCCAAGGATCGATCTCACCTTTTGGGAATCGTAGGCAGGAATTTTTCGGAAGATGAATACCTTGGGATGATCGTAGACTGTGAAGGCTTCCTCAGAAAACTGATCATTTATGGAAAGGCTTCCGATCTTCGGATCATGCTGAAACACTGCGACCAGCTCAAATCCCAATTCTTCATTGAACAATCCCGGTTTTGCCACGGAGTAACACCACTCGACGGTCTTGTCGTAAGGGCAACCGAGCAGCGCACGGTAATATTCTGTTGTAAGTGGATAGCGCTCAGGAACACGGGAAATCGAACCCCATTGGCGGCTTGAACTGATGAAGATCGCATCCGCCTGGTCCAGTGTGAAGGTAAACCTGTCCAGCTTGTCCTGGTTATCCTCCCAGTACAACTCCAGGTTGAGATTATTGCCATAAAGTCCATCCTGAAAACCAAAAACATTGTAACCGTACAGATTGACCGGCAAGGCATCGTCCCAGGTGGATTCAACAACACTGATGCTGTTGTATATGCCCAGTTCTGCCTCCCCTTCAAGGTAGAGGAAGAGGTAATACCCGGTATCCTTTTTCAGACTCACCGGTTTTTCCAGAGTTACCACTCGTTCTTCGCCCCGCGGATCTGCAACAGCCGCAAATGTATCGGTCAATACGCCTTTGGACAGAATGGTTTCCGGTTGATTTGAATCAGCCACAGCGATGGTCAACCTGGTACTCTGACCAGTATTCATCAGATCAACTACCCGATTCAACTTGATCTCAGATAGAGCTCCAGATTCCCGGGGGAAAAAGAGAAGCTGGAAGGGCGTGTCCTGCGTCAGGCGGTACACCGGTGGGGGAAGGTAAAGCACATCACTGGTCGTTTCGAGTGTGACTGCACCGGCTATGCGCATGAACACTTCTGTCTCAACGACGGCAAATTCTAGTAAATATTGACTTCCCTGCAGCAAATCCACGGGCTGTTGTAGAACTAACTCAGCCTTTTCACCGTTTGAATCGGATACCGGCTTGAAGTCAGACTGAAGAAAACCTCCACCCAGATAAGTGAGGCTCCCATCATCATCCTCGTAGATGGATACCATCAAAGAAACCTGCACAGCATTATCTACCTGGTTCAGAACATACTGTAAATTCACCTGTTGGGCTGTTACATCCTTTTCAACATCGAACCGGTAGTGATACGGCTTATCAAAGGAAATTAACGCGCCGTTTTGATAGGCCAACGGTTGGTTGAACGTAACGGCTTGATCATTCGTGATTCGTAAATTGACCGCGCCGGGAATATTCTCATAGATCCAGTCGCTTGCAGCAACCCGCGTTACAGGGCGCGTGTAGATCGAAGTGAAACCAATTGCCCATAATGCAGTTCCGATTACCGTGATCAATAGTGCTGAGATGGCCAGCACTTTCTTCCAATTGAAACGGAAGTAGCTGATCTTCTGGACATCTGAAGAACCGGTTTCATACAACTTAAAGATCACCCATGCAGCAATCAAAGCCAGTGCCGGATAGATTGAGATCACATACCGCATACTCTTGACATGCACCAGGGATTGAGTAATGAGTACAAAAGCCGTCCATACCCAGATCAACAGGTGTTTTTCCCAATCCCCCTTCAAAATACGCCAACCCATCCATAATAGACCAGCCAGTGAGAGTACACCTAACGGAATGCCCAGCCCGTAAAGAACGAGGTTCTTTATCGTGAATACTACCGGCCGCCTTGCCCACTGTAACGCATAGGGTACATCGACCTCACCTGACTGGATCACAGACAACTCGCGCAAGCTGCTGAGCCAACCCGGGTTGAGATTCAAGTTAAGGAAACCTGGTCCTGCAAAGGTGTACGGCTGGAAAATGCGAAATGAGAGGAACGCCACGATCCCTGCTATTACCAGGTTCCTGGCGAGAATCAGCAGACTACTCCTCTTTTGCGATTCGGGTAATTTTCTGTAGTAAAGGAATGCAGACAGCGGTAACAACGCTGCAAGTGCATATACACTTACTTTGGATGCCAGTGCAGCACCATAAAGCAACCCAAAAAACACATACGGCACAACTGATCGCCAGTGCGCGGTGAACCACTGCGGCAGTTGATCCTTGCGCGAATCCTCGGCCAACACAAGCGGTAACTCTCGCATACTGGTTGCGATCCGTACAGCCACATAAATGGCAGCATAGGTGAAGAAATTAGCGAAGTTATCAACTGTGAAAAAATGGGAGAGCTGGATCTGCAACACTGCCAGCGCACTGAACAAGGCTGCCAGCAAGCCAAGTCTCGCCTGCCGATAAAGTCTTCGCCCGATAAGATAGATAAAAAGAATCGTCCCCAGGTCAAATATCCCGGACAGCACCCGACCGACGACATTGATCTCATCGTAGCCTGTCATACCGACCCATTCACCAACATAGCGCACGATTACCAAAGGCAGGGTTCCGTACACGTAAAAAGTAAAACCGCGGTTATTCGGGTTTAAACTGGAAGTCGCTGTGTCAAAATACTCGCGCAGGCTGCTGACCGGACTGATGGACGTTTCTACCATCGTCAAGAAACGTTCATCCGGATGGAGATGCTGGTTTCCATCCCACTCGACGCCGGTAAAGCGCAATATGCCGGCAATGACCAGTACAAGGATCAACAAAAGATCCCATACCCAGCTTGGTACAGGTTCGGTTAAGGATTTTGGATTACGTGTACGCTTCTGTTCTGCGGGTTCAGCCGACACTCTCTACACTCCGGCAGGGATCAGGGTGATGTTCTTAATCCGGCATCAATCTCAGCAAATAATTCTTCATATTGAACCGCAACCTTGTCAGGGTCATATGCAGAGAAATCCATATTTGCCTGTTGCAGATAATCCGGGTGATCCAACGCTTCCAGTATTCGCTGCGCCAGTTCGCCGGCATCGCCAATGGGGAAGATCGCACCCATTTTATGGATCTTTACCGGTTGACGGACACCAGGCAGATTTGAGGTGATACAACGAACACCATTCATCATCGCTTCGATCTGAACAAGACCGAATGCTTCAGTCGAATTCAGGCTGGGAACCACTAGCAAATCCAGATTGGCATAAAATGCAGACATCTGGGCAGGTGACATCGAACCCAGAAATTGCCAGTTGCCGCTCGCTTCGAATTTTCTGAATTCAGGTTCCAGGCGTTGAAAATACTGCTCCTCACCGATGATGTTCTTATAAGGTCCCACAAACTGGAACAAGGCCTTCGGATGGTACTTTAGTACCTCCGGCATCGCTTTCAAGAGAACCTCCACACCCTTCTCTGTGGCAAGTCGGGCTGCCATACCGATCACCGGTCGCTGATCTTTCGGGTTGTGATCGGCGTGGAAAGCTGCCTTTTCATCCGCGGATATGGTGGGTAGGACCACCGGTGGAGGAATGATCTTTACCTTTTGCATGTGACGGCGGGTGTACCTGGAGTGGTTGGCGTAATCATCCGTATATGTCACGATGCCATGGGTGAATATTGCTGCCAGTTCATTCATGGCGAGCACGGCAAGGTTGGCGATCCGGTTGAACAATCCGGGTGGAAGTTCCAGGTCACAATGGTAGGTAATGAGCGTGGGTTTTTTGTGCAACCTGCCGCGTAACGCCACACCAGCGGCATCAAATTGCGGTAGATGCAATTGAATTACATCATGTTCTTTGACAAGTTTACTCGCCAGCCGACCTAAGGAAGGCATGATCACCCCCTTGCTCAAGCGCGCAAGGACGGGAACCCGGACCACGCGCACACCATCGCAGATTTCCTCAAGGGGTAGCCTGGGATCAAATCGCGAGGTAAGAACTGTCACCTGATTACCGCGTTTTGCCAGCGCCCTGGCAATCCTCTCGGCATAGATGGTCAATCCGCTAATGTGCGGTCTGTAATAAGTTAGAACGATCAGTACTTTCATTCAAAAAGACTCTGGTTCTCTTTCACCCAATTGAAAAGGCGCCGGATGCCCTGTTCCACGCCGATCTTTGGTTGCCAGCCCAGGAGACTTTGAGCCTTGCGAATATCAGAGATGAACACAGGTTGATCCCCCGGGCGCCACTCCCTAATCCTCGTCTTGATCGGTTTTCCGAGCAGATTCTCCAGAAGCGGTCGAAATTCAGTCCACACGGCGATCGAGTTATTTCTACCGCCGCCAATATTGAATACTTGTCCGGCGCTTGTCTTAATGTGTCCAAAAGCCGCGTCATAGGCATCCAACAGGTCATCAATAAATAAAACGTCTCGTACCTGCTTTCCGTTCCCGTAAATGGTAATCGGGTGGCCTGTTATGGCAGCAATGATAAACCAGGCCAGCCAGCCCTGGTCTTCCACCCCAAACTGGCGTGTTCCGTAGATACATGATTGCCGGAAAACCACGGTCGGCAGGTCATAAATCCGGTAGTAATCCCGCACATACTGATCGCCGCAGCCCTTTGAACAACCGTAAGGAGAGTGAAAATCAAGCGGCTGTTTTTCTGAAGCTCCATCGGGAAGATCCTGGTAATCGTAACGACTTTCCAGTTCCACTACTGCAACGTCTTCCATACCCCCATATACTTTGTTCGTAGACGCATAAAGGAAAGCCGGTTTTCTACCCGATGCCCGGGCAGCCTCGAGAGCGTTGAATGTTCCATTGGCGTTGATCTCAAAATCGGTTTTTGGATCAGTTACCGAGGTTGTGACCGCCACCTGGGCAGCAAGGTGCAGAATTCGATCAGCTCCCTTCGCTGCCGTTTTTACTGCATCAACATCGCGTATGTCCTCTTTGATCAGCTCAAATGACTTGCGATTAAAGCGGTCGCTTAACCATTCAATATTTGAATCAGCCCCACGGCGGGAAAGGTTGTCAAAAATCACAACCTCTTCACCACGAGACAGGCAACGCGCCGCATAATTGGATCCAATAAAACCTGCTCCCCCGGTAATCAAAGTGTAACCAGCCATTAAAGCTCCTCGTTGATCTTGTTGTAATCGATGCGCTGCTTTTCACCTACGGATGCTAAGAGCGATGAAAGACTGCGCCCATCCCGAATCATCCCCCACAAGCCAAAGGTGGTGGTGACGACGATCTGTACCAGGTGCAGGATAATGGCATAAGCCAGTCCTGAACTTCCGGAGGCACCCAGCACAGCAAAAGCACCCATCACGGATGCTTCATAGACACCCACAGAAGCGGGTGCTGCGGGGATTGCTACACCGAGCGCAAGAACACTGCCAATGAATCCGCCCCACCAAAGGGGTGCATCGGGTACGAGCTGAGCAACCGAAACGTAATACATCACCACCCATAAACCCCAATTTACCCCGAGCCAAAAAAGGCTCAGAAAAAACTGCCCGGGGTGTACCAGGGCTGATAAACCATCCATGATCTTGTTGATCTGTGGCAGGATGCGATTATTTATGAATCCGGAGTGAAAGTTCCGAGCCTGTAACCACGCTTGAAATTTTTCCCGGTTCATCGAAATAATAAGAAGGAAAACCAGGCCCGCAATCACCAAAAAGAAAGCGGTAAATGCAACCGGCTTGATCCACTCAGCCTCCACCACTTTTGAAAGGGTAAGTAACAGGATGCTGGCGGCAAAAAAAATGTCGAAAGCCCGCTCGATCAGGATGGTAGACAGGATGTGCAAAGTACCCAATCCGGATGACCTGCCAACGAACAATGCCCTACCGATCTCACCAGCCCGCAAGGGAAACAGATTGTTGAGGAAATACCCCTCGCTAATGCCAAAAAAACAGGTTTTCAGGTCCACACGCCTGCCTAAAATCGTCCGCCACGCCTGCGCACGGGTGAGCAGGGTCAGGATGGATAGCACAACCTGAAAGACTATAAACCAGGGTTTAACTGCTCGGAGCGCCGTGCCGAAATCCTGACCGTGGGTAAAACGAACGACCGCATAAATGGCAATGGCGCTGATGACTACTCCGGGTAACCAGCGAAGCACTTTTCCACGTTTGCGTTGAGAGGGTTCGCTCAATCATCCTCCAACTTCAACACGGCCATAAACGCTTCCTGGGGGATCTCCACATCACCGATCATTTTCATGCGGCGCTTGCCTTTTTTCTGCTTCTCAAGCAGTTTTTTCTTACGGGTGATGTCACCACCGTAACACTTCGCCAGAACATCCTTACGCAAGGCTTTTACTGTTGCCCTTGAGATGATCCTCCCGCTAGCCGAAGCCTGTATCGCCACATCAAACATCTGACGCGGAATGAGTGCTTTCAACTTGGTGATGAGCGCCTGGCCTTTGTGGTAGGCATCTTCCTTGTGAACGATCGCTGCCAATGCATCTACAGGTTCATTGTCCACCAGGATCTCCAGTTTCACCAGGTTACCGGGACGGTATTCAAGAAAATGGTAATCCATTGATGCGTAACCGCGGGTGCGCGATTTAAGATCATCAAAGAAATCCACGATCAATTCCGAAAGTGGAATATCATAATTCAGCTGCACACGGTTCGGCGCGGGATAATCCTGAGAAATATAGGTACCGTGGCGCTTTATGGCAAGCTCCATAATGGTGCCATAAAACTCGGTCGGCGAGATAACCTCAAGACGCATCCATGGTTCGCGAACCTCAGCGATCGTACTTTCATCCGGCAGCCTGGCTGGTGATGAGATCCGTTCGATCTCACCATTCAGGAGCACCACTTCATATTCCACTGATGGTGCAGTAACCACAATATCCAGGTCATATTCCCGTTCGATGCGCTCCTGGATGATCTCCATGTGGAACAATCCCAGGAAGCCGCAACGGAAACCGAAATTGAGTGCTTGGGAAGTTTCGGGTTCGAAGGTCAAGGAGGCATCATTTAATTGAAGACGATCGAGGGCTTCTTTCAACTCTTCGTAATCTTCGCCCTCAACCGGGTAGATACCAGCAAACACCATTGGCTTGGGATGACGGTAACCCGGCAAAGGTTTTTCAGCCGGTTGGGCAGCGAGCGTAAAGGTATCGCCTACGCGGCACTCTTTTACCGTTTTGAGGCCGGTTGCCACATAGCCGACATCCCCGGCATTTAACACTTGTACCGGGATCATGCCTGGAGAAAAGACACCTATCTCAACCGGTTTGATATCCGAACGGGTGGCCATCAGGCGCAGGGTTGCATCCGGTTCAATGCAGCCTTCCATCACGCGCACATAAGCCACAACACCTTTGTAGGAATCGTAATGACTGTCGAAAATCAGCGCCTGCAGTGGTTTATGATCATCGCCCTTTGGTGGAGGGATCTGGATTACGATGGCTTCAAGGACCTGATCGACATTAATACCATCCTTGGCTGAAACCTTAAGGATCGACTCAGCCGGGACGCCCAACAAGGCTTCGATCTCTTCGGCTACTTCATCCGGCCTTGCGGATGCCAGGTCAATCTTGTTAATGACTGGTAGTATGGTGAGGTTTGATCCGATCGCCAGGTAAAGGTTGGCCAATGTTTGGGCTTCAACCCCTTGCGTGGCGTCCACCACAAGCAGTGCGCCTTCACAGGCTTCAAGAGCGCGGCTGACTTCATAATTAAAATCAACATGCCCCGGGGTATCAATGAGGTTCAACTCGTATACCTGACCGTGGTAGGCGTAATTCATCCTTACCGCGGAAGCCTTGATCGTAACGCCCTTCTCACGCTCCAGGTCCATGGTATCCAACACCTGCGCCACCATTTCCCGGTCCGATACAGTCCCGGTGAGTTGAAGCATACGGTCAGCCAAAGTGGATTTACCATGATCCACATGGGCAATGATACAGAAGTTACGGATCAGTTCTGCAGACATATCGGCTAAAGTATACCTTATTTCAATTTGAAGTTACGAACCTGGCAGTGTACCTTGATCTTCTACCGGCTCAAGATTTAATCCCTGTACCAGCGCGGTTATTTCCCGGTCATCGGTCTTTGGAAGAGCGAGGTGAACCAGGAACTCAATGTTGCCTTTAGGTCCGGTTAGAGGAGAGCGGATCAATCCCTTCACCTGGAAACCTGTTGATTGGGCAAAAGTAAGGATACTTTCGAGTACCGCTATATGGACAAGAGGATCCCTGATCACCCCGCTGCCGCGCGCAGTTTCCGCCCGCCCTGCTTCAAACTGTGGTTTGATCAGCGCAATCACCAATCCACTTTCATTGATAAACCATGTTTTGATTACCGGTAGTAATGTTCGCAAGGAGATGAAAGAGGCATCAACCACCACCAGGTCTATCAGATCGTCGTAACCGGTGACATAACGCGCGTTGGTCTTTTCCATCACCACAACACGTGGGTCATTGCGGATCTTCCAGTCCAAAACACCGTAACCTACGTCTATCGCATAAACCCGGGCTGCCTTGTGCTGCAACAAACAATCGGTAAAGCCACCTGTGCTTGCCCCCACATCTACACAGATTTTACCGGTCAGATCGATATACCCGAATTCCTCGATCGCTGCTAATAGCTTCTCACCACCTCTTGAAACAAATCGCGCATGTTCTGCAATATCGATTTTGTCCGCTGGATTCACCTGTGTGGAGGGCTTCAGCATCACCTGTCCGTTCACGCGTACAGATCCAGCCATTACAAGCCGCTGCGCCAGTGAACGACTATGCGCAAGGCCTCTTTGTTCGATCAATACATCAAGCCGGATCTTCTCCATTCCCCAATTTTACAATCGAAGTTCGGTCTTGTGATATATTAAATGCATGTTGAAGTTCATTCTCAAAGCGATGCGACCCCGCCAGTGGACAAAGAATGTCTTCATTTTTGCCGCCCTGGTGTTCGATCGGAAGCTTCTGAACAAGGATGCATTTCTGGACACACTGGAGGCGTTTTTATTGTTCTGCTTGTTGGCCAGCAGTGTTTACATCATCAATGACGTGCTTGATCGTGAATCAGACCGCAACCATCCGGTAAAAAAGAATCGTCCGATTGCCTCAGGAAAACTCCCCATTAGTACAGCACTGGTCACCGCGTTTGTGCTGCTGCTAATCAGCCTGATTGGTGCATTCTTCCTGTCTAAAGGATTCTTTGTCATTTGCGCCGCTTACTTTTTATTGAACCTGCTCTACACAAAGTGGCTCAAGCATCTGGCAATTATCGATGTGCTGGTAATTGCTGCGTGTTTTGTTCTGCGCGTTGCCGCTGGAGTTTCTGTCATCGAAGTGCAACTTTTTTCACCCTGGCTATACGTGGTCACGACACTACTGGCGTTGTATCTTGGCTTTGGCAAGCGGCGCGCGGAGTTATCCGTTCTGGTCAACGATAGTCCACAATCACACCGCAAGGTTCTCTCCGGATATTCGATTGCGCTTGTTGATCAGTACATCACTGTTGTTTCTGCATCAACGATTATTGCCTATTCGCTTTACACTTTTTCCGGTGCAAACCTGCCTGACAATAATGCCATGATGCTCACAATCCCATTCGTGCTCTACGGCATCCTGCGTTATCTGTACCTGATCCAAATGCGCAACGAAGGCGGAGAACCAGAAGAGATACTGCTTAATGATCGGCCCATCCAGGTTACAGTGCTCCTTTGGGCAATAACGGTAATGGCCATCTTCTATCTTTATTAATCCAATGCCAGCCATCTACGCAACAGCCCCCGGAAAGATCATCCTTTGTGGTGAACATGCAGTAGTCTACGGAAAACCCGCGATTGCTCTGCCTGTGACACAGGTGCGAACAAAAACCACGATCCTTGCCAAGCCAGCTGCAATTCCAGGCAAGGTGCAAATAATCGCCCCATGCATCAACCTGAATACTTCTATGAATGAACTAACCGAAGAACATCCGCTGCGGAAGACCATCGCATTGGTGGAACAGGAACTTCATATCAATGCTTTGCCTGCATGCGAGATCCGCATTACAACCACTGTTCCCTTAGGTGCCGGTTTGGGATCCAGTGCATCAGTGACAGTCTCTCTTGCCAGGGCATTGTCCAACTTCCTGGGGCAACCCCTTCCGGATGATTCCATCAACCGCATCACATACGAGGTCGAAAAGATCCATCATGTAACACCCTCCGGGATTGATAATACGGTAATCACATACGGGGCACCCATTTTGTTCCAGAAAGGCAACCCGATCGAATTTCTGAACATACTTAATGGATTCAACCTGGTGATCGCAGACTCAGGCACAGCCAGCTCCACCGCAGAGATGGTGGAAGGGGTTAGAGAACGGTGGCAAGAGGACAAAGCAAAGTACGATCGCATGTTTGAGCGGATCGCTTCTGTGACCACGCAAGTTTATGAAGCACTGTGTAATGGAAACCTTGAAAACAATGGTGTTTTGCTTACAGAAAATCACCAATTACTGCGTGAAATCGGTGTTTCTACTCCAGTACTTGATCAGATGGTCAATGCTGCACTTGAGGCAGGAGCGAGTGGAGCGAAATTATCAGGTGGAGGTGGCGGTGGTAACATCATCGCTGTCGTACTTCCTGGCTCAGTTGACCGGGTAAGCGCTGCGCTCTTCGGCAGTGGCGCCAGGAATATCATTGTTACCGCAATTTCCAGCAGAAACGATGGCATCCATGGATGAACTGATCCTTCTCAAATTGGGCGGCTCGTTGATCACAGAAAAGACTGTCGCGCATACAGCCAGGACGAAAGTGATCGGTAGAATCGCAGAAGAGATCAAAAAGGCAATGCAGATTGACCCAGATCGACAGATATTGATCGGGCACGGTTCCGGTTCGTTCGGCCACATTGCTGCGCATAAATACTGCACCCGGGATGGAGTGAAAACCGATGTTGATTGGCTTGGTTTCGCCGAGGTGTGGCGGGAAGCCAAAGCCCTGAACCAGATCGTGATGGAAAGCCTGATCGGGGCAGGTTTACCAGTGATTGCCTTTCCTCCTTGTGCACAAGTCTTAACCCGCTCCCACAAGATCATCACCTGGAACATCTCGCAGATCCGGGCATCCCTTGAACATGGACTGATACCAGTCATTTATGGTGATGTGGTCTTTGATGAAGCGATCGGTGGGACTATCCTGTCAACCGAAGAGCAATTTGAGTACCTTGCCGGATTGTTACATCCCACCCGTATTCTGCTGGCCGGGATTGAAAAAGGGATCTGGAATGACTTTCCCCGGCGGACAGAGTTACTCGAGAGAATCACTCCCGAAAACACGCAGCAATTCTCAGCTCATCTGGCTGCTTCAGAAAGTCCGGACGTTACCGGTGGCATGCGCAGCAAAGTGATGAGCATGCTCGAACTGGTTCAAGCAGGGCATTGCCGCGAAGTATGTATCTTCTCCGGCTTGGAAGATCAGAGCATACTGAATGCGCTCGCAGGAGAATGCGCGGGCACAATGATCAGCTTTGACTGAAAGGAAAAAACAATGAAATTTACTAGACAACAACTCGAGAAAATGGAAAACGGTTCGCTCGCACCTTACGCTGTGCACGCCAGCCAATCAAAAGGCCGGAAATATCCTGAGAAAGAACCGGAGTACCGCACCTGTTTTCAACGCGACCGGGACCGCATCCTGCACACGACTGCATTTCGTCGGCTGGAGTATAAGACACAAGTATTTATCAACTATGAGGGTGATTACTACCGCACACGACTGACCCATACCTTGGAAGTGACCCAAATAGGTCGCACAATTGCAAGGGCAATGGGAGCCAACGAAGACCTGGTCGAATCGATTTGCATGGCGCATGACCTGGGTCATCCACCATTCGGACATTCAGGAGAACATATCCTTAATCAACTGATGGCGGACTATGGTGGATTCAACCATAATCACCAGTCCTACCGCATTGTCACGGAAATTGAACAACGTTACCCGCAATTCCCGGGGTTGAACCTCTCCTGGGAGGTGTTGGAGGGTATTGTCAAACACGAGACGGAATATGACAAGACGGATGCTCTGGACTTCGACAGTCACCTGCGCGGGCACCTGGAAGCACAGATCACAAATGTTGCTGATGAACTGGCTTATACCTCACATGATCTGGATGACGGGCTGCGTTCTGGAATGATTACCACGGATATGCTTGGTGAGATCGATCTTTGGAATATGGTGGCCGATAACCTGGAGATAAATTCCTGCCAATTGGATGATCTGACCCGGCATGGGATCATTCGTGAATTGATCGGACTGGAAGTAGACAGTATGATCAAAGATTCTTGCGTACGTCTTGAAAATAGTGGCGTAAAGTCACTTGTTGAGCTGCAATCACTACCCTACAATGTAGTTGGTTTTGATGACGCGATGCGCCAACACAATCGGGAATTAAAGGATTTCCTTTTTCACAACATGTACCGGAACTACCGTGTTGTGCGCATGCAGAAAAAAGCCGAAAGGGTACTTTCAGAATTATTTAACGCTTACCTGAATGAACCTCTGATGCTGCCAATGCATTTTCAGGAGCAGATTGAAATGAAAGGAAAGGAACAGACGATTTGTGATTACCTCGCGGGGATGACCGACCGCTTTGCTGTGGATGAATATCAGAAACTGTTTGATCCCATGCTACTACCGTAACACACTTAACATTGTCGAATGGAGAAAACATGAACGAACCTTCCTACTTAACCAAAGACGGAGCTGAAAAACTTCGCGCTGAATTAATACATCTGCAGGGACCTGTCCGGGATGAGTTGGCAAAAAGGCTGCGATCAGCCATCCAGATGGGTGACCTCTCAGAAAACGCAGATTACTCTGCAGCCAAAGAGGAACAGGCTTTTGTTGAAGGGCGGATTCAGGAATTAACCAGAGTCTTGCGGGATGTGGTCATCATCGATGACAACCGGACCAATACCCACCTGGTCGAGATCGGTTCAACCGTTACTATCCAGGAGGGCAAGGAACACCCCGAGACCTTTCACCTTGTCGGACCACAGGAAGCTGATCCCCGTAATGGTAAGATCTCCTATAATTCACCGATCGGTCTGGTGCTTATAGGACATGGGGTTGGAGACACCGTGACCGCCATTACGCCGGGTGGAGAGATTCACCTAAAAATATTGAGCGTAAAATAAAAATTATCCGGGAAAAATCCCGGATTATTTTTTTCTTACTTCGGCCACACTGAAAGTTCCAGTGTCAGACGTTCGATGAAACTTCCGGTAGGCAACGCACCCTGTCCATAAACCATCTCGACAACTTTAGCTTCAAGTTGCAGCGTTGCTGTCTCAAGCAAGAGTTGTTGACCTGGTTCGAGAAGAACGGGTTCACCTTTTGAAGCGAGGCGTTGCTTGATGGCGGAGTCATTCATCGCGTGTGAACTCATCAACACCTTGGTCACGGTTTGAATGTCATTTTTATCGAACAACCAAACCTCGAACGCAGTAACCTTTTTCGGATCACCCACTCCGATCGTATCAGAGATGCCCACACCACATTCACCCAGAAATGCGCCATTAGGAGCGTCAATACTGAAACTATCATCGTAAAGATCGTCGCCGATCACGTAGTTGGTCATAAAATGAGCGACCGGTTCCCCTGCAAAGGTCGGCGCTGACATTACGGGTACAACCGGAATAGGAGTAATTGGAGTCACAAAGGCGGGAGAGATAGGCGTCAGATGGGCTGGTTCAACCGAAGTTGTTGGCGGTACAAATTCTTCCTGATACACAGGGGTTTCTTCTTCATCGAGTAGTTCATCGGTTCTATCCGGCTCGTAATAAATACCTTCCTCTTCCTCTTCTATGTACTCCCCTTCCTCGTCCACAGCCGGGGGCACAGAATCGAGATTGCGACGGTTGCGTATGAAGAAGATGTATACCAATGCTCCGCCAATTAGCAGGAGGAGTGCCAATAAAAGGAATAGCAATACCTTGCCGATCCCGGTTTTCTCTTTTTGCGGAGTTTCCTGAGGTATCGGGATTTGTGTTGCCTCTTCTACTTTTTCAGCTGAAGCCACCGTTTCAGAAGCTGGAACCATGGATTTGAAGGTTTTCTTCATTTCCTGAATTACAGGGTCACTGGAAGCGTAACTGCAACCGCCTTCCTGCAGATCCTTGAAGATACCTTTTGTGTTATTGATATCTTCAATTCCCAACGCCGTCAATCTCTCAGCAGCCAGAGTGGCATTTCGATTCACGGCATAAGAATCAACAACCATGCATACATACTGTTTTTTGAGATCAGCGCGCAGGTAACTCGGATCAGCATCTGTCCACTTAACAGGGAACAACCCCCATCCAAGCACAGGCAGCCCAATGATCAATCCAACGACCAGCCCGGCAATGAAAGTGTACAGGGGTTTTTGCACCAACTTGTAATAAAGTTCCTTGATCTTATCCATTTTGACTCCTACACAATCGATGGTAGATGATCGTGTGTACGATTACATCAAGGAACTTGTTGCAATATTTATGCCTAATCGGGTAGTGGTATGCCAAGTGCTTCGATCAGGAAAGTTTCGCTGCACTGGGTGCATTGGACCTCGCGTTTGTTGGTGATCACCAGCAAACCCCCACATTTCGGACAAGGCACAGCAACCGGACGCTTCCAACTTGTAAAGTCGCATCCAGGATAGTTGGAGCATGCGAAGAAGATGCGTCCTTTACGCGTTTTGCGCTGAACCAGTTCACCGCCATCTTTCGGGCAGGTTACCCCGATCTTTTCCAACAAGGCTTCCGTGTGTCGGCAAGTTGGAAAATTGGAACAGCTGATGAATTTACCGTAACGCCCCCAGCGGATCACAAGGTCATGCCCGCAGGCCGGGCAAGCCCGGCCCACCTTTTCCGGTTCGGTTTTTGCCACCGGCATTTCAGCTTGCGCGCGTTTCACTTCAGGTTCAAATGAAGTGTAAAACTCTCTGATCACATTCTTCCAATCTTCTTTACCATCCGCCACCTGATCGAGTTCGCTTTCCATTTTGGCGGTGAATTTCAAGTCAACGATATCCGGAAAGTGATCTACAACAAGGTCATTGACCAGAATGCCAATATCGGTGGGGGAAAGGCGCTTTGCCTCGCGTATTACGTACCCGCGTTGTTGAATTGTGGATAGGATGGGTGCGTAAGTGGAAGGTCGGCCAATGCCATACTCTTCGAGCACCTGCACCAGGCTTGCTTCGGTAAATCGTGGTGGGGGCTGGGTGAAATGCTGCTCTGGTAATAACCGTTCCAGTTTTTGAGGTTGTCCTTCTTCCAAACCGGCAGGGATACGGACGTTCTCAGGTTCGTCAGATTTCAAGTCTTCGTCCGCTGCATCCTCGTACAGAATAAGAAAACCGGGAAACTTGATCGTAGATCCTGATGCCCTGAAAAGATAATGATGCAGCTTGCCCATCGCGGTGACATCAACTGACAAAGTATCATACACTGCCGATTCCATCTGGGACGCCACAAAACGCTTCCAGATCAACTGGTAAAGTTTGAATTGTTCAGGAGAAAGGAATTCCTTGATCTTATCCGGCTGCCTCATTACCGAGGTTGGTCGGATGGCTTCATGCGCCTCCTGGGCAGAAACAGCGCGTGTTTTATATTGGGGCGGTGTACCTGGCAGGAAATCCCCGCCGTAGTTATGCTTGATAAAAGTCCTCGCCTCGTTTTGGGCAACTTCTGCAACATTCGTAGAATCAGTACGCATGTAGGTGATCAAACCATTTGCGCCACCCTCGCCCACCTCCAACCCTTCGTAAAGTTGCTGGGCGATCATCATGGTCCGTCGGGCAGTAAAACCCAACCGCCGCGATGCTTCCTGTTGCAGCGTGCTGGTGATGAAGGGAGCAGAGGGTTTGCGACGGCGTTCGCTGCGCTTGATCTTGGAAATTACAAATTGAGATGCTTCAATATCCCCCAGATAGCCATCAACCACATCCTTTTGAGCAAGATCGGGCTCCGCGTCGTCGATCTTTACCAGCTTGGTCATGTACCTGTTTTTCTTGCTTTGTGGGGTGAGTTCAGCGTGTATGGACCAATACTCAACCGGATTGAATGCCTCAATTTCCCTCTCACGCTCAACAATCAACCTTAATGCTACAGACTGTACACGCCCGGCTGACAGACGGTTGCGCACCTTCTCCCATAACACAGGACTGATGGAATACCCTACCAAACGATCCAACACCCGGCGAGCCTGTTGCGCATCCACCAGATCCATATTGATCTCTCGCGGATTGGCGAAAGCCTCATTTATTGCATGATCAGTGATCTCATGAAAGACCACGCGTTTTGATAATTCAGGATCAATATCTGCGGCTTCCAACAGGTGCCAGGCAATCGCTTCACCCTCGCGATCAGGGTCAGTCGCAAGATAGATCTCTTCGGCTTCTTTTGCCAGGGCTTTCAGTTCCTTCACAACCGGACGTTTTTCGTTCGGAACGCGATACTTGGGCAGAAAATCATTTTCCACATCCACAGAAAGCTCTGACCGTAACAGATCGCGAACATGACCCACAGAAGCACGCACGGTGTATCCCTTTCCAAGGAACCTGCCGACTGTTTTTGCTTTGGCCGGAGATTCGACGATGACCAACTTTCCACTGCGTGGACGGGTGTTCCGACGTACGGGGCGTTCCATGTCAGCGTGAGCAGGGGTATTTCCGATGCGATACATCGTGGTGCCACATACTGGGCATTTTCCTCGTGTCACCGGTGAACCCAATGCATTGAATTCAGCTTTGGCATCGGCAATCTCTCGTTTTTCTTTGCATTTTACGCAATAGGCTTCCACAATAGCTCTCCTACAAGAAAAGAGTGTATGACTTTTCTTTCAGATAATTAACCAGTTCTTTCACCCGTTGGCTTTCCCCACGCGGGCAAATAAGCACAGCATCCTCGGTTTGAACAATGATTACATCTTTCATCCCCAGGGTAACGATCAAACAGTCAGGCATGGTCGAAACCACCAGCGAATTCTGTGTGTCAATACCAACATGCCTGGCCTGGATGACAATATTACCACTCTCGTCAGCATCGGCAATGTCAAAAAAAGAATCCCAACTGCCGACATCGAACCAGCCAAGGTCACTTGCTGGAAGCACGGCTGCCAGGTCTGTTTTTTCCATAATGCCATAATCGATCGTCTGGGGTTTAATGGAGTTCCAGATGTTTTGGAAATTCAGATCTGAATGGTCTTCTCCCAGCTGCTTGAGCAGGACCGTAATGGTGGCGAATAATTCTGGCATATATTTCCGGTATTCCGCGAGAATCGTATCGACCCGGCAGATGAACATCCCGGAATTCCAGGTATAGTTTTCCTGTTTCCACAATTCGCTGGCCAAGGATTCCTGCGGTTTTTCAATAAATTGCTCGACCTGAAATGTCTTGATTCCGGAAAACAAACCGATCTCGCTGCCGCTTTCAATGTAACCATAGCCGGTAGATGGAAAAGTTGGCTTGATCCCCATGGTGGCGATCAATCCCCTGTTCGCCACTTCGCAAGCTGCGGACAATTTCTGCTGGAAACCCGTAGTATTTTCGATTAAATGATCCGCAGTGAGCACGGCAATCACACCTGATGGATCGATCTTACGAATTGCGGCTGCGGCCATCGCCACAACCGCGGCTGTTCCCCGCGGCTGGGGCTCGATCAGAAAATTACCCACTGGAATTTTTGGTTCCTGGACGCGCAACATTTCCACCTGTTCAGCGGTCGTCACAACGAAAGTGTGATCAGAAGGAACAAATCCTTCAAGGCGGTCAACAGCTATCTGGAACAGGGATCTATCACCAAACAATTGGATCAATTGCTTGGGATTCTTTTGCCGCGAAACAGGCCACAGGCGTGTTCCACCTCCGCCAGCCATAATCACTGCGAATAAATGGTCGGGCATTTTAATTTACCTTATAAATTGTTTTTATCTCACGCATGGCAACATAGTTCATACCACCCACCTCGGTAACGAAACCCTTTAATTCCATCATCGTGAGTGTAGCCGAAACATTGGTGATTGGCAATCCTGTCAATTCACATAACTGGTCGATATGGACCGGGTCACTGGATAAATGCTCCAGGAGACTTTGTTCCTCTTTAGACATCGGGTTATGTTTGCGGGCATGCTGCTTTTCAGGAATTTGCTCAAGTTTTAGCGTCTCAAGAATCTCGCTCATCTTTAGCAACGGTCGGGCTCCCTGCTCAATCAAGCGATTGGTGCCCTGACTTTGCGCAGCCAGGATGCTGCCAGGAACCGCGAAAACATCCCGCCCCTGGTCAACAGCGAATTCAGCTGTGATCAAAGCACCGCTTTTCTCGCCGGCTTCCACCACCACCGTGGCCAGCGAAAGGCCGGAAATGATGCGGTTGCGGGGAGGAAAATTGATCCCGTCCGGCTGTGTGCCAACCGGATAATCACTGATCAAAGCTCCCTGCCGGATGACCTCTGCAGCCAGTTTACGATGTTCAGGCGGGTAGATCACATCAACCCCACTGCCCAGAACCGCAAATGTACGGCCCCCAGCCTGTAGTGCAGCCTGGTGAGCTATGGCATCCACACCGCGTGCCAGTCCGCTCACTACGGTGACACCATTCTGTGCCAGGAACCGGCCTAATTCATCCGCCACCTGGCGGCCATACGGCGTGACCCGGCGCGTACCAACAACAGCAACAGCCCAATCATCCTCCACATTGATCGTGCCCCTGATAAAAAGTACTGGCGGTGATTGGTCAATTTCCTTTAATCTTCGGGGATAATCACTGTCCAACCAGGTGATCACCCGGACGTTCCCTGTAGCGATCTTTTCCATGACCCGCTCAAGATCTACCTGTTGTTTCATCTGAGCAAAGTTGTTCACAACCCTTTGTGGAATGCCGGCAGAAGACCAGGCGGTTTGCGGAGCTTGCCATGCAATCTCGGCGGAACCAAAGAAGTCCAGCAACTGCTTGAATCTGACAGCGCCGATCCCCTTGACCAGATTGAGCCCCACCCAATATGATCTTTCGTCCATTGGTAAGCCTAAGCCCACTCCTGGGGGCGAATGGTAATGGTTCGATTTTCGGGGTCAATTTTTCGAACAACCGCTTTGACCGCCGGGATCAACATTTCAGAATCATCGAGGGTTTTCACAACATAAACATCATTTGCGCCCGTTACCAATATCTCAGTAACAACACCCAGTGGTGCATGCTGCTCATCCTCGACGTTCATCCCGATCACCTCATGGTGATAAAAACGTCCATCAGGCAGGGGCAGCAACTGTGCCGCATCCGCAAACATTGTCTGGTTGCGAAATATCTCCACGCTTTCGTTGGTATTAAAACCCTCAAAAGCAATCAGCCACAACTTGTCCGTTTGACGGATCGAAACGACAGTAACTGGCACCTTGCGTTCACCAACAAAGAACTGCCGCCCCGGTTTAATATTCTCCGGTTGCTCGGTGGTCATCTCAAAGAGTATCTCACCCTTTATTCCGTGCGTGCGGCGCAATCTCCCGACCGCCATGTAGACAGGCTCGCCCGGATTGGGCGAGCCTGAAGGATCCGCATTGTGTTTAAAACCTTTCAGTACCTTACTCATTTGGGCTCAGCGACATCCAGGTTGGCCTGTTTACCCTCCCGGGCAGCTGCTACGCGCAACAGGATACGCATGGCATTGGCGATGCGACCGCCTTTACCAATGACACGCCCCATATCTTCTCTGGCCACGTGTAATTCCAGGTTCTCGCGGCCTCCCCCACGGTACTGGCTAACCACCACCTGGGAAGGATCTTCGACTAATGATAGCGCAATGTATTCGATCAGTTCCTTAATATGGCTTTCCTGATCAATAGTCCTTGGATACTTTTGCGTAGGTTTGCTTGAAGGTTGCATGATCTTTAAGCTTTGATCTTAGCAGCTCTAGCTTCAGTCGCCTGTTTTGCCTCTTCAAGCAGAGTTTCAATAGCCTCACCCTTCTTGAATCTTTCATAACGCTCAAGGACACCGGCGATCTTGAACAACATCATAACCGATTCACTGGGAAGCGCGCCATTCTTCATCCATTCATACACACGATCCTCCTGAACCTCGAAGGTGAATGGTTCAGTGGTGGGGATATAGCTGCCGATGACCTCGAGGAAGCGGCCGTCGCGCGGGCTTTCAACATCAGCCACAACGATACGGTAACTTGGTTGGTGTCTCTGACCAATCCTACGTAAACGAATTCTTACCATTTGCTTTTCTCCTGATTCTAGTCAATGATCAAATATGATGTGAATTCAAAAAATCCACTTTGGCGAGGGGCGCTGAAGGGGGCGCTTGACCGCTGTTTCATTTTTGATCACTTGAACAATCGGGAAAGTCCCTTCCCGCCTGTTTTCTGCATGGTTTTCATAAAACGTTGCGTATCCCTAAATTGTTTCATCAGGCGATTCACATCCTGCACGTCTGTTCCGGAACCCCGGGCGATCCGTCTGCGGCGCGAAGCGTTCAACACATCCGGGTTCCTTTTTTCTTCGCGGGTCATCGAGTTGATGATGGCTTCGGTGCGCTTCATGTTGCGCTCCGTCTCCTCCGGCGAGATATTCCGCGCCGCTTGTCCCAACCCGCCGGGAAGCATATCCAACACCTGTGAAATGGAACCCATTTTGCGCATCTGTTTAAGCTGATCCGCAAAATCCTCCAGGGTGAACTGCCCTTTTAGAACCCGTTCCGCCTGCTCTTTTTGGATCTTCTGATCAAAAGCGGCTTCCGCTTTTTCGATCAGCCCAATCATATCACCCATTCCCAGAATGCGGGAAGCCAATCTGGTCGGATCGAAGACCTCAATGGCCTCAATCCCTTCGCCCGTTCCGAGGAATTTGATCGGCACACCGGTCACGCTGCGCACCGAAATCGCGGCGCCGCCGCGTGCGTCGCCATCGATCTTGGTGAATACCAGACCAGTGATATTAATTGCATCGCGAAAACCTTCAGCGATGTGCAGCGCTTCCTGCCCGATCATAGCGTCCACCACCAACAGCGTTTCGACGAGCTTGACCTTGTGGCTGATCGCCTGCAACTCGTCCATAAGCGGCTGATCGAGCTGTGAACGGCCGGCGGTGTCGATGATGACCACCGAGTATCCACCTTTTTGTGCCTTATTGAAAGCCTGCGCAGCCAGGGCGGGTGGTTTTAAGTTGGCGTCTGACACAACTTCCACCCCGATCTTCTCACCCAGGGTCTGCAATTGCTTGACAGCGGCTGGTCTATATGGGTCGCCTGCCACTAGCAGCACCCGCTCGCCGTCTTTGCGCAGGCGGTTTGCGATTTTGGCTGCCGCGGTGGTCTTGCCCGAACCTTGTAACCCCACCAGCATAACCGCGTAAGGTTTCACGCCAGTTAAATTCAACCGAGCGGGTTCCCCCAGGGTGGTGATTAGTTCTTCGTGCACGATCTTGATTACCTGCTGAGCCGGGTTCAAAGCTTTGGATACTTCGGCGCCGATNNACTTCGCGCATCATGGCGTCCACATCCGCCGCGCTTAACTTACCCTTGCGGCGTAATTGGGTGAATATTTCGTTCAGCCTGCCAGACAGATTATCAAACAAAGACCGTGTTCTTCCTTAATATTAGATGTCACCTTCCGGTGATTCACAAACAGTGATTTTAGTCTGGATAAGGGCAATGGTCAAGGCAAATTCGACTGGATATCAAGCCTTAGTGTAACCATACCGCGAGTAAAGGGTTATAACTGCAAAATAAAAGTAATGAGTGAAAACAATCTTTGGAGGTAGCAGTACATGAACAAGGTAATGGTGGTAACAGATAGCACAGCCAATATTCCCCTCGAATTATTGAATGGCAACCCGATTGCTTCCGTCCCCCTGCAGGTGATCTGGAGTAACGAGGTTCTACGCGATGGTATCGATATTAAACCCAAGGAATTTTACGAACGCCTCGCTGTTGACAAGGTAATGCCGTCCACCTCCCAGGTGACACCTGAGGAGTTCAAATCATTGTATAGCAGACTTATTGATGAAGGATATGACATTCTCAGTGTGCATATTTCAGGTAAGCTCTCTAGCACGTTGGATTCAGCTGTTCAAGCCAAGAAGTATTTTCCCGATGAGCGAATTCAATTGGTTGATTCCTTGAGCACCAGCATGGCCATGGGATTCCAGGTGCTCAGCGCCGCCCGCATGGCGGCTTCAGGCGCCACGCTGGCGGAGTGCAAAGCTGTATCAGAAAAAGCCCGCGAAAACACCGGCCTTTATTTTGTTGTTAGCACCCTTGAATTTCTGCACCGCGGTGGCCGCATCGGCGGCGCGCAGGCTTTCATGGGCACCATGCTCAATCTAAAACCACTTTTGGAGCTGCGTGACGGACGCATCGAAGCCGTGGAGAGGGTACGCACATTCTCCAAAGCCACTGACCGCCTGCTTGATCTTGTAGAAGCGAGGCTCGCCAAAGAGACTGGTCCTGTCCGCTTATGCGCCTTGCACGCCAACGCGCCCGATGAAGGGAACCAGCTGCTCGAAAAAGCGGTCAAGCGCTTCCCCACCTCGCTGGTATCTGACGCGGTGTTGAGCACAATCAGCGTTGTCCTCGGTACCCACACGGGTCCCGGCGCGTTGGGTTTGGCTTACATGTACAGCATGTAATTGAACCTTGATCTCAAAAAACCTCCTGCTCATCTGACCAGGAGGTTTTTTTATCCCAATAACTTCATTCTGGTAAAATAATCTCTGAAAGGACAAATCCCATGAGAAATTTCCCTCAAATTGGCGTACAAATTCCCACCACCTACCTGCCTGTAAAAGAGATCGATCCTGCCAAGTGGGCGGTGATCGCCTGCGACCAGTTCACCTCTGAGCCAGAGTATTGGGAGGATGTCGCCAGACTTGTCGGAGACGCCCCTTCCACTCTGCATTTGATCCTGCCCGAAGTCTATCTCGGTACCCCTGAGGAGCAGCAGCGTGTGCAAACGATCAACGCGCGCATGCGCCAGTACCTGACCGATGGTCTGCTTGCCCCTTATGAGCGCATCATTTATGTTGAACGCCATGTGGATGGAAAAACCCGGCGTGGCTTGATGCTCGCGCTGGACCTGGAAAAATATGATTTCTCGGTCGGTTCGCAAAGCCTGATCCGCGCCACCGAGGGCACCATCCTCGACCGCCTGCCTCCGCGCATTCGCATTCGTAAGGACGCCCCGCTGGAGTTGCCGCACATTCTCGTGCTGATCGATGATCCCAAAGATATTGTGATTGGATCTATCGCCGCGCAGAAAGAGGATCTGCCGGTGATTTATGATTTTGACCTGATGAAGAAAAGCGGTCACCTCTGCGGGTGGTTGGTGGATGATGATGCGCTTGAGGACGGTGTTATCCAGCATCTCGAAATGCTGTCGAGACCGGATGTGTTCTACCCGAAATATAAAGTCAATCACGAAAAAGGGATCCTTCTTTTCGCGGTAGGTGATGGGAATCACTCACTCGCCACAGCGAAATCGATCTGGGAGGAGTTGAAACCGACCGTCGGGAGGGATCACCCGGCGCGTTACGCCCTGGTTGAAATCGAAAATATTCATGATAGCGGTCTGGCATTTGAACCCATACACCGTGTGCTTTTCAATACGAATTTCGATCTCAAACAATCTTTAATTGACCATTTTGGCAGCGAACTAAGCTTCGAGGTGATGACCTCTCGCGAAGCGCTGATCGAGCAGGTTAAAGCGGGAGACAAGGATGCTCATTTGTTCGGCTTGATCCGTGAAACCCAACTTCTCGTGGGAAGGATTGAACACCCCATCGCCAACCTCGCCGTCGGCAGCATTCAACCGGTGCTCGACCGATTCTTGAAGGATGGTCATGCGTCATCGATCGATTATGTGCACGGAGATGAGGCTGTCTTTTCACTGGCTGGCCAGCCGGGCAACACGGGCATTTATCTGCCAGCCATGCCGAAGAATGAACTATTTCGCACAGTCCTGCTTGACGGCGCGTTGCCACGCAAGACCTTCTCGATGGGTGAAGCGCATGAAAAACGCTTTTACATGGAAGCGCGCAGGATTAAACCCTGATTACCTGACTGCGATCGAATATGAATTTATTTTGGGAGAAAAAGAAAACGAACATCCGTCGATCGATGACCCCTTCGATATTCCGCCGGCGCTTGATCCGCACTCTGCCTTGCTTGGTCCTTGTTTTTTTGTTGATCGGGTGCACCGCCACACCGACCCCTACCCAAATACCACCGCCCACCCCTTCCCAATCGCTTCCCTTTCCAACCTCCACACTGGCTCCCACGCATACCTTCACTCCCATTGCGACACTTGAACCCTCGCCTACCCCCTTGATAGGATCCGTCATAAGTATCTGTTCACCGCTGGCGGAGATCGCATTAAGCGACCTGCATAGTATCACCTCCCAGGGTTTCACTCCCCCCACTGCTTTTCAGGACGATGGACATCCGGGAGTCGACCTGGCTTTTTTCACATTCGCGGACCTACCCTCCATGTACGGTCATCCCGTGCAAGCCATTCTCCCCGGTAAAGTGGTGCTGGTCATCGAAGATCGTTTTCCGTACGGCAGCATGATCCTGGTGGAAACCCCGCTCGAATGGTTGGATGATACAGTTCTGCCGACAGGCGCAATTCCGACGCCCATTCCTCAAGAAAATATCGACTTGTTCAGTCCTTGCGCGAACAAACCGCTTGATGAAAATATCGTTCCCATTGAAATGTCTACGGATTCAAGGTCGCTGTATGTGCTCTATTCTCACTTACAGGATAAACCTGCTTATACGCCAGGAGACATGGTTTCATGCGGGGAAACGATTGGCGCGGTAGGATTAACTGGCAACACGGTCGCGGAACACCTGCACCTGGAAATCAGGATCGGGCCATCAGACGCGGAATTTAACACTTTTGCAATGTATAAACCTGACGCAACAATCGAAGAAAGGTACTATTATTGTAATTGGTCTACGTCAGGGAGATTTCAACCGATCGATCCCTCTCTATTCTGGAAGATGGAATAAAAACGCTCGATATTTGTTAACCTGCATTCTGGACGCCAAATGATTCGCCGATTACATCGCAGAATGAAATTTCCTCCCATTCTGATCATCCTGTCCATTCTTTCCATTCTGGTGGTGGCATGCACAGGGATCGGAGTGGAGGCTCAATCCCAGCCGACTGTCACTATGCCAGCCGAAGATACCCCTCAGCCTACCAGCACAAGCCAGGCACCCTTACTTCCGATACCAAGCGTCACGCCAAGCCCGCTTCCCTTAACCCAGGAACCTACTGATACGAAAATCGCTGATGAGGGATATTTTGTTCTTGCGATGAGAGACGGTGAACATCACCACTTGTTCGCATATCACCCGGTGAATTACCCGCTCACCCGGCTGACCACAGGTGAATTCGATTATGATGACCCCGCGATAAGTCCGGATGGCAGCACCCTCGCATTTTGCGCCAACGCCACCGGAAAATGGGAGGTCTACACCCTCAACCTGCTTACAGGTTTGGAGGTCCAGGTGAGCCAGGTGGATGGGTACGCCTGCGCGCCTACCTGGTCACCTGATGGATTATGGCTGGCGTATGAGACCCTCGCAGATGGGAAACTCATCATCCTGGTTCAATCCACAACCGATCGCGCCACACCCCCCATGCGATTGACAGGTCGTGCATCGAACAACTTTGACCCGGCCTGGTCTCCGGAAGGTCGTGAGATTGCGTTTGTAACCGACAGAAACGGTCGACTGGAGATTTGGCTGGCGGACCTGGATGTGGCGGAAAATCGCCTGAACCCTCTTATCACATCCTCAGAAGCCAGCTTTACCTCGC
>DIWL01000044.1 GCA_002428455.1 Anaerolineaceae bacterium UBA6107
GGTCTTCCCAGGCAACGCTGACCTCATACGTCACCCCGTCTTCCGCCATGGAGATCACTTTCAGCCCTGGACCGACCTCCCCGGCTTGAATATTCGATAGGCCAAAAGCAGATGCATAGAAACCGGTTCCCAGAACCAGGGTAAGCGACAAAATCAATGGGAGCAATATTGAGGTAAGGAATTGTTTCAGGTTTTTCATAGTGTAGAATCCCTCCAACAATCAAGAATATTATTAATAGTTATTAGTTTTGTTTAAGTAATATATCACGTATAAAAATGTAACCACCTTTTCAATGTCTTAACAGATCCCCCCGGACTATTCAAGACATAAAGGGGTTAACAGCTACTAAACTTGATTATTGGGAAAGTAGTATTCGCAGTCTTTTAATGAAGAAAGGGTTATCCCAGTGAGAGTTACCGTATTCTTCAGGCTTTGAGGATAAGAGACCAGGGATCGCTCCCTAATTGGTAGCTGAGCGAGTAGAATGAAACAGTCTCCGCCAGCAGTGCAAGGCGGTCAAGGATGGCAGGCAGCGCTTCCTGAAGGTAATACGGGATAAAGGCAGTCTGGAGCAGGCGGGCTACCCCATCCATGGATGTGACCCATTCCACACCCGGCTTTGCGTTTCTATCCAGGAAGAAAAGTTTTTCCAGTGGAACCCCATCAGGTGAACACCTGTTCGGGTCGATATGCCAGGGCGTGCCAAAGATCCAGAAGCGGCCCTCCAGGTAACGCAGGATGACCTGGTCTTCACCGAGCACAGTGACCGCAGGATCGGCAGCCAGTGTAGTCACAAGGGTGGATTTACCGGCCCCCGAAGAGCCGACAAAGCAGTACCCTCTTCCGTCCACCATTACCCCTGAAGCATGAAGAATCATATCACCGCGGGTAGCAAGCCAGGCGGCAAAAAGCCGGATCTCCAGGTTCTCCAACGGGTAAATGGTCTTGACAGCCACCTGGGAAAAATCGCCAGCCACCTCTCCATATTTAAAATCAGGGGAAACGGTTAATTTACAGGGTGGAACCTGTTCGAGCGCTAAAAAATTCAAGCGCCCCGCCGTGTCTCTCCAAAACTCCCAGGATTCAGAGCGATACAGTAATGTTTCTGACAGCGAGGAATTGGGTAGCGGCGCATTCCGTAAATGAAGGATGAGCGCATCCCCTGTTCCAGGTAAATACGAACCAGCCTGTGGTTGAGCCACAGGCTGGAGAAATTTTATACGGCTTAGGTTTGGAGAAATGATCAGGTCAGTATCGGTCGCATCAAGCCACATCTCCAATCCGGCTACACGCAAGCCAATCCATCGCGGATTTTTACCCTCATTAACCAATGAACAACCACTCTTTTATCACTAATCTCTCTCGTTCCAACATGCATACAAATTAGGGCAAGTTTACCCCGCGGTACAGTAAATCTGTTCGAAGTCTTGATTATCTTTCAAAGATTAAGACAAGGCACATTGAGATATGTGACATGTATCCAATGGATCTGCAACCGTACTGGAGTAGCAAACCGCCAGAACAGCGTTCTTAATCTCCAGACTAACCTTCTTCACCACCGGCGCTTCATAAAGTTTCTTTTCCATAATTCCTCCAAAAGAATATTTACATTATACACTCTTTTACCCGTGCTGCACGAAAATGTGCCAATTCACACAGAAATTCCACTGGGGTCTCATTATCGCCATGAACGGATTGAGACCAACCCGGACACTGCGAACACAATCCACCCAGCGTACAGGTTTGGCAAATGGTAGTTTTTTCGCGTTTAAGTTTGCGTAAATCCCCCAATCGCTCCCAGGCTTCGTTGAAAGTTGTTCGATTCAAGTCGTAAGCAGGGTGACGAGCCATGGTACAGATGCTCAACTTACCGGTGCTGTCGATGTGAAATGACTGCAACCCAGCCCCACAACTGAACACGTACTCTGCACGTAAGGCCTGCCCGCTATAGGATGCGGCAATCCTTTCCCATTCCGCCTGCCGTTCAGGGTTCCCGTCATCGAGAGCAAGCAACTCCTGAAGAGACAGCCTGTAATCAAAAGGTTTGGCACATCCATCCAACCTGGGCCAAAGCAGCCCATCATAACGGAAGTCCAGACCACGCTGCTCAGCGAAGGCGCGCATGGCGGGAAGTTCGTGAAGGTTGATGCTCAACAGGATGGACTTCAGGTTGAGGGAAAGATTGCGTTCCACCAGCAGGTCGATGCCCCGCATGCAACGATCATAGGATCCCGCTACACCGGTCACCTTTTCGTAGGTCTCACGGGTGGCACCGTACAGGGTGACCTCGACCAACCTGGGGCGTGATTCTGCCAGCAGGTCGGCGATACGCGGGGTTAATAGGGTAGCATTGGTAAAGATTGTAACCAGTATCCCCAACTGCCTGGCGTATTGGTAGATTTCGGTGAAGTCGGAGCGCAACAGGACCTCACCGCCGGTGAATGTCAAAAACAGGCAGCCAGCCTCAACAAGCTGGTCCAGTATCTTCTTTACCTGGCTGGTGGTTAATTCCGAATCGCGGGCTGCCTGGTTAGTAGCGGGTTGGTTTATGTAGCAATGCACACATCCCAAATTACAGCGATCGGTAAGTTCGAACATACCACTAAGTGGATAGCGTCGTCCCCGCAATTTCGCCAACAATCCAGTGCTCCACTCGTCAAGATAGAGTTCGTCCAAGGTGGGACAATCCATTCTTTAACCCTTTCGCAAAGCGCCGATGGTTGTCATTTCAACCAGGAATTTCTCCAGGTCAGTCACAAGCACCTCGAGATCAGCGTCGTACTCAACCAATACTGCGGCTTCCAATTCAGCCTGGGTGGCAGGTTGTGCGAGACGCTCCCAGAGAAAAGCTCCCATCCCATTAAGGGTGTAGATGCAGTCCATGTCAGCCACATCATGATGGATGGGGACCAGCACAGATTCATCCACTATCTTGCGGTAGATAAAATCCGGGTTCCTTTCATAACGTGTTTCGCTAAGCATCAACCAACTCCCTAGTTGAGATATTTAGAAAATACAGGTAAGCGCTTGATCCATCCACCGGCAATACGGGTAAACCAACCCCGACCGGTAGGCCTGCGTGAACTCAATACGGCAAACAAAGCTATACCTCTCGCCGCCGGACTGTGCATGTCCAAATGCAATTCTCCCCGCTCAACCTCCGCTACCCGACCGAGGACTTGCGATTGTTGAATCCAACCATCCGGCTGCGCCGCCCGATCACCCTGGACCATAAAATAAAAACCATGCAAATCAGAGCGCCGGCGAATCACGCGGTGTACCACCACCCGGTCTGGCTGTATGCTGCACAAAATTATATCACCTATCCGAATGAGGGATGTTCTCACTGGCTGCACCAGCAGTACATCCATGTCGCGCACTAATGGAGTCATGCTGTACCCCCGCGCCCGAAAGCGCACCTGTTTACCCATCTTCAGCAGGTCAGCACTCAGATCGCCAAACTCAGCAGCCGTGCAGGGTAAGTTGGTAAGGTTCGATTCTTGCATCATAATCGAAAGGCAATCAGTCTTTAATTGTGGGATTGGACAGTTACGCTGTCCATGAACAACCGAATTAAATATAAACCCTTGCGTAAAAAGCCAATAATTGCCTTCGCCTAGTACTAATCATAGCAAATACAGCATATTTGTCAAGACAATAATTCAAGACAATAATTCAAGTCAATGTTGTGATTTCAGGTATCGTAAAAATTGGTGTGCTTTTATTGTAATAGTAATATTTAATGAAGAAAACTCCCCGGAGGACTAGTCATCCGGGGAGCTATGGTTGAAGCGTCTGGAATTAGGGATTTTTGCGTTTGGCTTTAACGTAGATCGGACCGTGCAGGGTGGTGTTACCGTAAACGTCCACATCTTCCAGCCAGAAGTAATAGTACTTACCGGCTTTCAATCCCTCCACCCTGAATGTGTAAGTTGACCCTTCCACCAGACCCACTGATTCAGCTTGTACAAGCAACTGATTGATCGGGCGCATCGTCCCATCCAGCACGCTGCGGCGGTAGAGATTGAAGCCGATCGTTTCCAATTCACTGGCTGTCGCCCAATTCAGGATGACCGAATTCTTGGCGCCGGTGCCTTCGAAGTATAGCAGGCTTACTGCTGTAGGAACTCCGACGTCCTTGGGCTCATATGCAATGTTATTCGAAGGGTTGATGTCGTTGCTATCCGTGTACACATTCACAGTATTACATACATCAGCAACTTTTCCCTCCGCCGAACATGAAGTGCCAATTTCTAAGGTTCCGGCTGTAGAAACACCCAATTCGATCTTGACCCAGAACTTGATCTCTTTGGAGGTACCAGAAGCCATGGTTCCGAGGTTGCAGGTAACAGTGCCTGAAACGGGCGAGCACACCGATGCATCTACCGGGATTCCATCCACTGTGATGTCATGGCCAGTGTCGAAGGAGGTGTAGTAATCCAGGGTATCGACCATGCGCACGTTTTGGGCAGCATCAATTCCAGCGTTTGCTACCGTGACCGTGTATTCAAAATACGGGTTCTGAGTACTGGGGTATGGCGATAGTGTGTAATCACCGTCCGCTTTATCCACACTAACATCCACTAAAGAAGAACAATTGGCGGTGGCGGTGTTATTGCCCGGGTTCGGGTCAGTGCTCGTCGTGGTGAGAGTAACAGAATTTGTCCATTCCGTCCCGGTCGCATAATCCACATAGATCTTCACTTCCCATTTGGCAGAGGGGTCCTTGGTTGGATCAGGGAGTGATGCATTAAGGTTGCATGTGATCGTGTCAGAAACATTCGTGCATGTACCCTGAGAGGAGCTCACGCCGTCCACCGTGCGAGTCGAGGTATAACTAACAAAATCTACTCCACTCGGCAGTGTATCAACGATCTTCGCGCCTAAAGCGGTACCCGGACCAGCATTGGTGACCGTGATAGTGTAATACGGGTCAGCCATGCCAAAATTCGTGCAGGACTTGGACACAGAGGCATCCGCATTAGGGCGATCGATCTCAGCCCAGAGACAGGCCACGTTATTTGTGCTTTCTTCGGTGATGAACTCATTCGTGGTGACTCCAGAGTAGGTTTGATCACAACCAGTCCCCTGGGTAAACCCGAGGATGTTGACCGTGTAATCCTCGCCTGGCGAGCAGGAAAAGGTCTGCGTGCTGGGCTGGGTAACGGTAACCTTGTCAGGACAGACGCTTGTTCCGGGATAGACACAGGTACCCGCTGTATTACTTGTCTCATCCAGAGTAAAGGTCGAAGTGAATGTAAAATTCTTGACCGTGTTATCTTCGCAGGTGATCGGTACAGTGACGGTTAGGGGAACTGATCCAAAACTGTTATTCGAGGAGATTGGGTTATTATAATGGGTGAAAATACCAAGGAAGAAACGGTCGTTCTCATCAAGTGCTGCTGTATTAACCCCATCAAAGCCAAAACCACTTTGCCGCAGAAAACCTGTCCTATCTGTAGGACAATCGTTGTAATAGGGTCCCGGTCGGCCATAACGCACCTGGTTTTCATCGGTCAGGTATCCCCCACTGCTTTGTATTGAGGGGGTAGTTTGGCTCCATGGGAAACTAGTTCCTGTCATACTTGCCCAGTTATCACAACTCGCACCGTCTGAGTCGATTGTACCCCACACCCCATCGACGTTGCCGACACCGAAAGCCCAAACATCGGCAATGACCAACAACGATAAAACAATAACTGAACCAAAAATCGTAAAAATGCGTTTTGTGCTTTTCATGCAACTACCCTCCTAATAAGATGAAAAAATGACTTTTTGCCAAAGCCCGATCCCCTGGATGTGATTCACATAACATAATGAATGAAAACCTTTCTAATATTTTAGCAGACCTTACAATTTTGTCAAGTCTAAATGGTAATTTGTAAGGTGCAAACCGGAATCAACTTAATTAGTCATACCAATTTCAGGAAACTTGTCATTACCCTTGGTGGGAGACTTAACAATTATGCAAACTAGCCCGGCAGGTTCATTTCCCCCCCAGCCAGTTGCGCAGGTCACCGCGCGCGTTTTCACGGCGGGCGGATGCCAGCGCGTCGCCTTCCCCGCGCAGCAGGCGCACAGCAGAGCCGCGGTACTCGCGCAGCAGGCGCGCCAGGCGCACCGGGTAATATAAGTAGAGCCTGAGCGAGCGCGGGTCAACGTTGTATTCGCGCGCCAGCACCCTTCGGGGGATAAAGACGCGGCGCAATACGAGGGAAAGTTTGCCGAAGAAGCCTTTGGTCTGCGCCAGTGCGGCCAGGTCGGGGGTGACGGCGGGCAGCACGCTTTGCGGGCGGACGAGCTGGCGCAGGGCGCGTTCCACGATCCCCTCCCCCGGCGGATCGGGCAGCAGCTGTGCGAGCACCCAAGACGGCACCTCCTCGCCGGTCACGCGCGGCAGCAGCTGGAAGGTGAGCCAGGCGGTGCGCTGCGCGCCCCACCCCTGCGCGGTATCCAGCAGCAACTGCCAATCGAACTGCCCGGTGCTGTGGCGCAGCACCGCGGCAATGTCGCACAACCCGCGCGCCCCTCCTGCCAGGCGGTGCTGGTAAGTGGTGTGCAGGGCGAGGTGCAGCACGAGGTCCTCGGCGCTCAGGCTGGAAACGTCCACACCGGCAACGCGCGCGGGAAGGCGGCGCGCCCACAACCCCTCCACATCAATGGTGAAGGGCTCCTCCTCCTCGAGGATGGTCCAGTGCAGTTCCACCACGGGGGCGTTCTCCTTGAGCAGCGGCGGGAGGTGCTTGAGGTCGCGGTTGGGGTCGGCGGGGTCGTACCAGGTGCTCAGTTGATAGCCGAGCCCGCGCATAACAGCAAGTGCGGCGGACAGGTCAGCGCGGTGCAGTAACAGGTCGAGGTCATCGAAAGTGCGCAGGCCGGGGGCGGGGTAAACCACTTCGGCAAGGTACAGCCCCTTGAGCACGATGACTTCGATGCCTTCCGCCTTCAGCGCGGTAAGGATCGTACCGGCATGGTGCAGTATGAGCAGGTTGCGGGCGGTGGCCTGCAGGTAAGCCGATCGCAGGCGCTCGCGCACATCCTCCGGGACGAGTCCCGGCAGCGGGGCAAGGCGGTCGTAAAGGATCAGGGTCAGATCGTGCTGCGCGGCGACCTGTTCCAGCCGCTGCCAATCCGGTGCGGTTAGGGCGGGCAGCACATGCGCCAACGCGGTTTGCGGCGCGAGGAGGTTGAAAAGCGTTTCGAGCTCGGAGCGGGGGTCAGTCTCCATGGATGGCGACCGGTTTACCTGGAATGTAAAGCTGAAAAGGTCATCTCAAGTCCGCAACGAGTCGCGCGCGGCTTCCACCACCAGGCGTAATTGCGCGTCGGTCAGCGTGGGGTAAAGCGGCAGGGTCACCTCGCGCGCGGCGACCTCATCGGTCAGCGGCAGGTGGTCAGCACCACGCGCGCCCTCCCTGAACGAGGTGAAGGTATGCACCGGCGGGTAATGGATGCTGGTCTGGATGCCGCGGGACTTCATGCCCTCCATGAAGCGCAGCCGATCCGCACCTTTTGGCAGCAGCGCCGGCATGATGTGACCGGCGGACACACCGGGGTGAGAGAGGAAGGGAACGCTGAGCGCGGGGCACAGCTCCGCCAGCAGGTCGCGGTAGAGCGCGATCAATTCGCGGCGGCGGGTGTTGTTGGCCGGCAGTTTACGCAACTGCTCGCGCCCCAGCGCCGAGCGGATCTCGTCGATGCGGTAGTTATAGCCCTCGGCAACCACGTCGTAGCTCCAGGCGTGCCCCTGGTGGCGGTCCCAGGTGAGCGAAGTCATGCCGTGCGAACGCAGCAGATGGAACTGCTGCGCCAGCACGTCATCATCAGTAACGATCATGCCGCCTTCACCCGTGGAGAGATTCTTGTTGGAGAAGAAACTGAAGCAGCCCACCTTACCCCAGGTGCCCAGGTGTTTTCCATCGAGGAACGACCCGGCGGCGTGGGCGGCGTCTTCGATCACCGGCAGGCCGTGCGCTTGTGCCCAGGCAAGGATGCGCGGCATATCGCAGGCGTAACCGGCGTAGTGCATCACCATCACTGCTTTGGTGCGCGGGGTGAGTGCGCGTTCGATCGATGCGAGGGAAATGGTCAGGTCGTTCTCACTGGTGATATCGGCGAACATCGGCGTGGCACCGGTGTAGCGCACCGCGTTGGCAGTGGCCACAAAGGTCAATGAAGGGACGATCACCTCGTCGCCGGGGCCGATGCCGAGCGCCAGGCAAACCATGTGCAGCGCGACGGTGGCGTTCGAAACCGCCAGGGCGTGCTTCGCGCCGGTGTAGGCGGCGAATTCCTTTTCAAATTCAGCGGTCACCTCCCCCATGGTAAGCCAGCCGCTCTCGAGCACCGCGGTAACAGCGTTGATCTCTTCAGAACCGAACTTGACATCAGACAGGGGGACGATCCAATTCATACATTACTCCGGTAAAAAGCGGGAACGGTCTTTTTCAAAATCCGCGGTGGCGCGCGCGTAATCCTCAGGGTTACCGAGGTCCTCCCAGTAGCCCTTGAAGACGTATCCGCTCACCTTTTCGCCAGCGGCAACCAGCTTCTTGACCAGGTCGGGGAAGTCGAGATACTCATCTTTCGGGATGTACTCCAGCACGCGCGGCTCAAACACGTACAAGCCCATGCTCACCAGGTAATCGATGCTGGGCTTTTCCAGGTAATCCACCACGGTGCGTTCCTTATCCAGCTCGACCACGCCCAGGTTGATGTTGACCTTGCGCTTGTGCGTGGCGATGGTGGCAATGGCACCCTGTTCGCGGTGGTACGCGATCAGCTCTGCCAGGTCAATGTCGGTGAGCACATCGCCGTTGGTCACCAGGAAGGTATCGTCGAGCCCTTCCACGTTCGCCAGCGGACCCGAAGTACCGAGCGGGTGAGATTCCTCGGTGTAATCGATCTGCATACCCAATGAAGCACCATCCTGGAAGAAGAGGTGCATCATCTTGCCGAGATACCCCACGGTGAGGGTTACGTGACGGATGCCGGCGCGCTTCATCTGGCGCAGCATGATCTCGAGAATGGGCATATCGCCGATGGGCATGAGCGGTTTGGGAAAGAGACGTGTGTAAGGCGCCAGGCGAGCACCCTTACCGCCAGCCAGTACCACCGCGCGGATCCTGTTTTCGTTAGAACTCATATTTTCCCACCCTGTATTGAGCCAAGTTTTCACTGATCCAATGAATGGTACGTTTCAGTCCTTCGTCCAGCGAAATTTGCGGCGTCCAACCCAACACCTCGCGCGCACGGGAGTTATCGGAGATCAGGCGCATCACCTCAGATTTTTGCGGGCGCAGGCGCTGCTGGTCGGTCTCGATCTTCTCTTCGCGTCCGACCATGGCGATGATCTTCTGCGCCAGGTCACCAATGCGGATCTCCTGCCCGGTACCAAGATTGAAAACCTCGCCCAAGCCGGTTTCTGAGCACGCGGCGCGAAGGAAACCATCCACCGTGTCATCCACGTAGGTAAAATCACGCGTCGAATCAAGATTACCGAGGTGGATCACCTCACGGGTGAGCGCCTGGGTGATGATGGTGGGAATGACCGCGCGCGCGGACTGCGCGGGGCCGTATGTGTTGAAGGGGCGCACCGTGATGACCGGCAGGTCATAGGCGCAGTAGAAACTTTCGGCAAGCTTATCGGCGCCGATCTTGCTGGCGGAATAGGGCGACTGACCCTGCAGCGGATGGGCTTCACTAATGGGAGCCACGCGGGCCGTACCGTACACCTCACTGGTGGAGGTGTGCACCAGGCGCGCCACGCCCAGATCGCGGCAGGCGAGGAGCATGTTCAGCGTGCCCATGATGTTGGTTGCGGCTACTTCAGCGGGGTGGAGATAAGAATAGGGGATGGAAATGAGCGCGCCGAGGTGAAAGACGATCTCGTTGCCGCCGACCGCTTTGCGCAGCGCATCTTCGTCGCGCAGGTCGCCGGGGATGATCTCGATACCCCCGAGGACGAAAGGCGAAAGGGTACGCAGCAGGCCGGCATCCCCGCGCGAGTTATAGCGCACAAAGGCGCGCACCTGCGCGCCGGACATCATCAGCACCTCCACCAGGCGGCTGCCGATAAAACCGCCGGCCCCGGTGACCAGCACTTTACGACCTTTCCAATAATTATCCATCTGTCTGCATCACCTCACGGGTCTGTTTGGTTATGTAATCGCTCACCACTTTCAACAGGTCAGGAACCAGGATCATGCGCACGTTGAGGTCTTTACAGGTATCCAGGATGCGTTCCCGATCTTTTTTATTGACCCGGGTGATGGCGAACATGACCAGGCCGATACTCTTTTTTACCACAATTTCGGGTATGTCGCGGGTCGTGCCTATCACTTCATAGCCGTTGACACGCTGCCCGACCTTGCGGTAATCATCATCCACCATACCAACCACGGAGAAGGCGGATGAAAGGTTGCTCTTCTCAAGCAGCCAGATCGCCAGCTGGGCGGCATCGCCCGCGCCGATGATCAGCACACGTTCACCGAGCATGCTGTTCTGGCTGCGCCAACGCATCCAGCGCGAAGCCAGACCGGTGATGAGGCGTTCACGGTAGCGCACGGTAACAAATCCGCCGAATGCGATCAAACCGAACAGAACGAGGGTATTGAGCGGCAATTGAACCTTCAGCAACGGCAAGCCGAGCAGGGCGAACACAAGCAGTGCCACAACAGTGGAGATCGCCAGGTCAAACACGTGCGTAGGGCTGGCATAACGCCAGGAGATCTTCTTCAACCCGAAGAGGGTATTGGTCAACGCCATGATAAAGGCCAGCCCTACCGCAATAAGGACCATGCGGAAAAAGCCCACGTTGAAGGGACCGGAGATGCGCCACAGCAGCGCCACGATCGAGATCGCCGCGAAAGCAACAAACGAATCCACCACGAACCAGGAGATGTAGGTGCGGGTAAAACTGACCAATGGCCCCTGGAAAAGGACATCCTCTTTCACATGTTTCTTGCGTAGACCAGGCAGCAGCATCAACAGGGTCATAAAGATCACGTCGAGGTCGCCCAGGAAGTTGTAATGGCGCACGTAGAGCTGGTCGAGGCGGAGTTTTTCGGGCAGAATCGTGCGCAGGTAATCATCCAGCACACTGCTGCCGCTGAGCATGTTTTCTTCATCACGATATGTGACCGAGGAAGGGCTGGTCATACCCGGGCGCACGGAAAGGATCTCAGCTTTGATGTCTTCCGGCCATGTTTCCACGAACAGCGGGTCTTCCGGACGCGGCCCGACCAGGCTCATCTCGCCGATGAGAACGTTCCATAATTGCGGGAGTTCGTTGATCTTCGTCGCTCGTAACCAGCCGCCAAAGGGGGTAACGCGCGCGTCATTTTTAACCGTTAGACGCGAACCGTTGTGGTTCTCGGGATTCTCGTACATCGTTCTGAATTTGAGGATCTTGAAAGTCTTGCCATCCTTGCCCACCCGGTCACCGCGATAAATGACCGGTCCGGGTGACTCACGCCTGATGCGGATGGCGCAGTAAAGAAAGAGCGGTGAGGTGAAAAACAATCCAAAAAACGCGCCAAGGACATCAAGGGCGCGTTTCAAGAAGCGCAGCGTACGCCCTTTTTTATAGTTCGTCGCTGGTGAATTGGTTTGTCTGTATACCTGCTTATCGATAAAATCGACTGCGCGGCTCAATAATGCCCCTATTCCTTATAAAGAAATGATTGCATGAAATGATCTTGTAAAGGATAGTATATCAGAATTTTTTTTGCACGGCATTCACACGGCATTCACACTGCTGAAAGCGTGACTCATGAATTGCAAAGTTGTATGGGAGGTTAGTTTTTACCGGATGGTTTGCGCAAGCGCACGTAATCCGCGGGCATCTCCACGGGCAGGTCACGCGACGCCAGCATACGCAACAGCACGCGCACCCGTTCGCTGCCCGGCAGGCTGGCATCCAGGATGGCAGTGTACCCGGCAAACGGACCCTGTTCGATCTCCACCCGGTCTCCGGGTTTTAGAGCGGCTTTCTTTTCACCGCCCGCAGCGTTGATCGCGTCCACTTTGCGACGGATGGCCTGCACAATGGTCTCCGGTACCGCGGAGATCTCTCCACCGAAGGACACCAGGTTGGCTGCCCCGGGCACGCGCTCGAAGGCAGAGGCGTTGATCCTCTCCAGGTCAACGTGGATGAAAAGATAACCGGGAAAATAAGATTTGAAGCGGTGCGCGCGGGGATTGACCGGGTTGGCGACCAAGCGCGGGTAGAAAACCTCGACATCACGCGATTCCAGTTCGCGGGCGAGGAACTCCTCCCGGTTGGGTTTACTGCGAATGACATGCCAGTTGAGGGTCACCGTGCGGTCCAGTCTTCCATTATTTATGAAGAGACCCACTCATTCAGGATTACCGGCTGCGCAGGATACGCCAGATGAGGAAACCCACCGCCAGGACACCGACAACCAGCAGGGCAATGACGGCGAAATACAAGGTATCCCCTGAATTTGCCGCGGGGGTAGATTGCGGTGTGACCGTTTCGACAAGGACAGGCGCAGGCTCGTCTTCGATAATGGGTGTTGGCTCAGGTGTTGTGGTGCTTTCCTTGGTTGGAATAACCAGCGGGGTTGAAAGGGTCGGCAGCAGCGTAGGATCCACTACTGCTACTGTGGGAGGGACAACCGTGATCAACCCTGGATCGGGTAGAACTTCCCGCTCCTCCCAGAGCCATACGATCGCGTCATCGAAACGTTCCGACCAGGACAATGGGTCATGGATCCCTCCGGGATCTTCAACCAGGATGAGATTGTGTTTGGGAACACCAGCGGCCTCAAGAACGTTAAAGGCGGCATCAGCACCATCAAGCCACACAAATGGATAACCGAGCCATTTCCCTTCCTGATCCACCGCGTTGATGGGTATGCCCTCCCATTCATCAGTGCCAATGTCAATGTAGAAAGCCACATCCCGCGGAACCTCAATGCTATTTACGTAGTTAATGAACTGGTTGTCCTGCAGCCAATACTCACCGGATTCAGCGAACCAGATCGCCGGCGAGACAGCCATCACCCGGGAAAAGACATCCGGCCGCTCAAGCCCGGCGTAGAGCGAGATCAAGCCGCCCATGCTGAAACCGCCAATGGCCGTGTTCTTCCGTCCGGGCTTGGTGCGGTAGCGCGCGTCGATCTCCGGCTTAAGCGTGTCAATGATGAAGTCGAGGTAGGCGTCTCCTTCACCACCCTCGGTCGGTCCGGCTTTGGCGGGCACAATCCAGTCATGCATGTTGTCGTTGATCCAGGGGCTGTATTCATCCCAGCGGTTCTGTGAGCTGAAAATGCCGACCGCGATGATACCATCCGTTTCCCCTTCCGCGAAGAGCCGATCCAGTGTTTCATCGTAGAGACAGTCACGCTGCGCGGAATTGAAGAGCAACCCGCCGTCGTGCAAGTAAATGACGGGGTAATTTTTTTGACTCGTGTAGTAATCAGGAGGCAGGTAAACCTGGATGGTGCGCGTGGGAATGCGCAGCTGCGGGGCGGTCAGGTCGAACTGGTCGAGGCGGTTAAACTCGTCCTGCAGTGTAGGTTTTCCGCTCGCGCGGACGTCCGGGAGGTAACCGTTAGGGCTGGTGGAGCGGTCTGCAACCATGCCTTGCGCAGTTGGTAGGTAAATGTTAAGTAATGTGATGATTAAGGTGACCAACAGCAGTTTTTGAACAAATCGTTGTAAGCGTGCCCGGTTTTTCATTGTCAAATCTCAGTCCTATTGTTGTTATCGAATTATTTTATTGTTCTAAATATTGCGCCAGTAATCTCGCCACACCGGTCCATCCTTGAAGTACCGGCAATGGATTTTTCATTTTACCAGAAGTTTTTGAGGATTAATTGCCATCGAAAACCTCCATCAGCACTACCTATACAACCGGTATCTCACCGAAAAGAGCTCCAGAATCGGGTATACTCTAAAAATATGGATGGTTTGAGATAACGATGCCACTATCGAGCCTGCATTTCATTTTCGTATTTTTACCGGTATTCCTGCTGCTTTATTATGTGCTGCCCAAAAGCGGCTGGCGCATCGGGCTGCTGGCTTTCGGTTCACTGGTATTCTTCGGCTGGGCTGATCCCGGAAACCTGCCCGTGTTGCTGTTCTCACTGCTCTTTAACTACATTTTCGGACGCGTGATCAGCCAGCGGCTGGAAGCAAAGGGGCGACCCGCTGCACGGCCGTTCATGTGGATCGCGGTTGCGGCCAACCTGCTGATTCTGGTCTTCTACAAATACACCGGCTTCCTGTTGGAAAACCTGGCTGATCTGATCAACCAACCCATTGAATACACGAGCAAAGCCTTGCCGCTTGGTGTATCGTTCTTCACCTTTACCGGCATTTCCTACATCCTAGACCTGTACAACTCCGCGGAAAAAGCGGAGAAGAACCTGCTGCGCTTTGGCGCGTATTTCGCCATGTTCCCCAAGCTGCTGCAAGGACCCATCACCCGCTTCGGGCAGGTGAAAAACGGACTGATCAATCCCCGTCCGACGACGGATGAAGTGATGGAGGGAGCCAGGCGTTTCATCGGCGGTTTGGCCAAGAAGATCCTGCTGGCGGATCAACTTGGGCTGGCGATCAACAAGGTCTTCGCATCCAACGTGGGCAACCTCGGTGTGGGGGTAGCCTGGTTCGCGCTGGTCGGTTACGCGCTGCAGATCTACCTGGATTTTTCCGGTTACACCGATATGGCGATTGGCTTGGGGAAGATGCTCGGGTTCAAATTGCCGGAAAACTTCAACTTCCCTTACATCAGCCGCAGCGTAAGCGATTTCTGGCGGCGCTGGCACATGAGCCTGACCAGCTGGTTCCGCACCTACCTGTTCATCCCGCTTGAATTTGCCCGCAAAAGGGAAAAATTTCTTCGCCAGCAATCCAACCTGGTGATCGTATTTCTGTTGACCGGTCTTTGGCACGGCGCGGACTGGAATTTCATCATCTGGGGAACCTATTTTGGACTGATCATGGCGATCGAATCAGGCAGATGGGGCAAGTTACTTAAGAAACTTCCGCTCCCGGTGCAACACCTCTATTCATTCCTACTGGTGATGTTGGGTTGGGTGTTCTTCCGCATCCCTGATATTGAATTATGGGGACCTTTCCTTAAATCCCTGATCGGGTTCAACGGATGGGCTACCAACCTATCCATGCGGCAATTTAATATCCTGCAATTCGTGCCGATCCTGATCCTCGGCGTGTTCTTCAGCCTGCCAGTTGCCAGCAGACTGGAACAAAAAGTGAATGAAAAAGGCGGTGTGGCGAGAATTCTCCTGGACATCGTTTACCTGGTCCTATTTGTACTTTCCATCGCCTCCATCCTTGCCAATGGATACAGCGCGTTCATCTACGCGCAATTCTAAGTGAGTATTAATGAATAAAAGGAACCTCTTCAACCGCACACTGATCCTGTTCTTTGCCATTATCCTGGCAGTACCTGCCTTCTGGGTGGTGCGGGGAAAGGTCGAACCGCAAAGGTCGTTGATGGAATACCGGGTATTGACGGTATTTCCATCACTCAGTTTTAAGGACTTTAAGACATCTTTAAAGCGTGTTTTCCAGGGAAAACTGGGTGAAGCCGGAACGCTCTTTTTTAACCAGTTTCGGGATCTAACATATCAAAACCATTTTGAAAGAGCTGTAAATGAACAGTTACCGTTGCGGTCGCAGGGCATCCAGCTTTCAAAGAACCTGACACGGCAGATCATCCGGTCAGCCTATGTATTCGCAGATGACCCCGCGATCCCGGCCGACAACCGCAACATTGTTTTCGAGGACCGGGAACAAGCCCTACTCTTCCCGCAGCCGGAAGTTTTCAGGAAAGCTGATCAGGCGGACATTGATGTTAAGATCGATTACTATGACACGAGCATCAAGCTGCACCAGAATCAAAACTTCTACGCATTTTATATTGAAGTGATCGAAGATTCCGCACATAACCCGTTGAATCAGTATTTCCGCAATGCAGATGCCGGACGCAGTTTTCCGTATTTCATGGAAAATAAACCCGAGGATCTTCGGGTGGAAGCACTGCTGTTGAACAGTTACGAAGACCAGCTTAAGTACTTCTACCGTACTGATCATCACTGGAACGTTCGGGGCATGCTGCTGGGATACGAAAAGATCTACAACATGCTGGCTGAAAATTATCCGGATATCACTCCGATGCAGACGCATGATACGATCTACACCTTTCCGGATATCGAGTTTCACGGCAGATGGGCGCGGGCAGTGTTCTACCAGATCAAGCCGGGTGATGTTTTTGAGGTACCTTTGTTAAACCTGCCTCCCTACAAGATCTACGACATTGAGGGCAATGAGCTCGATTACAATCACAAGGATGAATACCTGGCGGGTGACTACTCACGGGCTCCCTTTGCCGATCATTACATTGAATACAACGGTAAGGATGTGGATTTCCTGGAATACGTGTTTGAGAATGGAACCGACCGCAACCTGTTGATCATCGGGGATTCGTTTACGAACGCTATTGAACCTTTATTGGCTTCACATTACCATCACACTTACGCGGTGGACATCCGGCATTATCCGGATTATTACTTCTCATTATCGGAATTCCTTTCAACCCATGATGTGGATGATATCCTCGTCCTGGGCGGACCCTCAGTGGTCATGCACCAGTGGCGTTGGACGATCAACCCGTAACGGAGGAAAGACCATGAAAGTGGAAAATATCGCTTATGCCTGTGTGACACGGTTCGTTGAGAGCGGCGAAGGCAATCGTGAAGCGCTACACTGGGTGGATACTGACCTGACTGAATCAAGTTATTCGTTTGAATACTTTGACCGTGAAGCAAGCCGGGTGGCAACCATACTCAGGCAGCTCGGGGTCACCCAAGGCGATACGGTGAGTATTTTCATCCCGCGCAGTCCGATCCTGATCAGCGTGTTCTTCGGCATCCAAAAAGCGCTGGGGATATCCTGTATCCTGTTCGGAACGCTGGGCGAAGAAGGGTTGCTGGACCGCCTATCCAACAGCAACGCAAAGGTTGTGATCACACGGAAAAGCCTGTTGCGCAAGATCCTGGCGATCAAGGACAAGTTACCTGCATTGCAGAAGATCCTAACCATTGACCACGATGACCATCAAAGTGATACGGTGCTGAGCCTGAAAAAGCTCATGGCAGAGACCAAAGCCGTTTTTGATTATCCTCACATGGTCGATGGCGAAACACCGGCATTTCTGCAATACACATCCGGCTCAACGGGCAAACCGAAAGGCGCGCTGCATGCACACGGCGCGCTGGAAGACATGCGCCAGTCCTTCCGGGACATTATGCAACTCGAAGCGGAAGACCTGTACTGGTGCACCGCCGACCCGGCATGGATCACCGGCATTGTTTACGGCGTTCTCGCACCGTTTGGCACAGGAACGCGGCAGGTTCAATACAGCGGCACCTACAACGCGGATAACTGGCTGAAGATACTGGAGAACCTCAAGGTCAATATCTGGTACACCGCACCCACCGCGCTGCGCATGCTGATGCAGGAGGACGAGAACAAGTTCAGTCAGTACGATTTTTCCTCCCTCAAGAGAATGTACAGCGTGGGTGAACCGCTGAACCCCGAGATCTATCACTGGGGCAAAAAAGTCTTTAAGGTGGAGATCTACGATACCTGGTGGCAGTCGGAAACCGGCTCGATGATGATCGGCAACCATCCGCCCATGATGGTAAAACCCGGATCAATGGGAAAGCCGCGCGCCGGGGTCGAGGCTTTGATCTGCGATGACGACATGCGGATACAACCCGATGGCAAACAGGGACTTTTGTGCTTGCGCAAGGGTTGGGGTTCGATGTTCCGGAACTATTTCAGGAACGAGGCGGCTTACGCCGAAAAATTCAACGGTGACATTTACATCACCGGCGACCTGGCGTGGCGGGATGAGGAGGGCTACTTCTGGTACGTCAGCCGGGCGGATGATGTGATCAATACCGCCGGGCACCTGGTGGGACCTTTTGAGGTGGAAAGCGCCCTGCTGGAGATCGAAGAGATCGTTGATGTAGCCGTAATCGGTGCAGATGATCCGATCCTGCATAAGCGCATCATCGCCTTTGTTAAACTACGCAATGATCAGCCCTGGACAAAGGAATTGGAACTAAAATGCCGCATCTACGTAAGTAATAAGGTATCCACCACTGCCATTCCGGCCGAGTTCCACGTCATTGACAGCGTACCCAAGAACCAAAGTGGTAAAATATTACGGAGAGTGTTGAAGGCAATATACGAGGGGAAAGACCCCGGCGACACATCCACCATGGAGTAGAAATGAATATAGAAGAAAGATTAAGCAAGGTTTTTGCAACTGTTTTTGACAATGATTCCATTGAGATCACCCCGGAGCTCACCGCGGACGATGTCGATGAGTGGGATTCACTTTCACATATTAACCTGATGATCGCGATCGAACTGGAATTTGGGATCGAATTCGATCAAAGCGAGATCCAGAACTTCGCCAATGTTGGTGAACTGATGGCGAGCATTGAAGAAAAGCTCGCGAAAAAGAATTAACCCAGCCCCAGTAAATCGACATCCGGAAAACGCCGCTGGCGAATACGATGGTGGGTGTTAAAAAACCAACAACCTGCTTAGAATCGGCAGGTTTGCATTTTCTAACAATTTAAGATCTAAATCTTCGCATTTCCCCTTCGATTTCAGACTAAGAATTGTTACTTTTTTCCTAAATAGATGTTTCCTGGATTATACATTGCAATATATTATCTTATATGATAATATATTGCAATGGAATTTGATTCGTTACTTAAGCTAGTAAGCGATGACCCGGTCTTTGAATCCTCCCTACTCCTTGCCGGGAATATCAACCCACAAATTGTCAGACTCCAGCTTAGTCGTTGGGTTAACAGCGGACGTATTTATCAATTACGTCGGGGACTATACTCAATTGCCCCCCCCTATCAAAAAATCAATCCTCACCCCTACCTTGTCGCAAATCACCTGCAAAAGGCGTCTTATGTCAGTCTCCAATCAGCATTAGCTTATTATGGACTAATTCCGGAAGTAATGAACATTACGACCTCTGTCTCGACGGGACGCCCGGAAAGACTGGAAACACCATTAGGAATTTATGATTTTCGACACCTTAAAACAGATTTACTGTTTGGTTATCAAATGATCAATTTGGGTGACCAAAGCGCTTTGGTGGCTACTCCCGAGAAAGCGCTTCTTGATCTGATCTATTTGCAATCTGGTGGTAGTTCAACTGACTATTTTAATGAATTGCGGTTACAAAACCTTGAACAATTTGATTTAGAACTACTGAAGAAACTATCTGAGAAATTTGGAACTCCAAAAACACTAAATGCAGTCAAAGAAATCTCCAGAATAATCGCTGAAGAAACCAGTAAATTTGAGGATCTATGAAAGAATACTTAGCTAACCTAGTAAAAAAATCAAACTCCCAGCTTGAAGGTAGAAATGTTGCCATGGAATATCTTCAATCACGAATTTTGGGATCGTTGCAGCGCTCCGGTGCCATGATTCCGCTCGCTTTCCATGGTGGAACTGCGTTGCGATTCCTGTATTCCCATGGACGATATTCTGAAGACCTTGACTTTGCACTTGAGGGTAATCGACAGAACTACAATTTCCGGTCGTACCTTCAGGCAATTCGATCCGAGTTATCGCCAGAAGGATATTCAGTTGAATTAAAATTCAATGACCAAAAAACTGTCCATAGCGCATTCATTCGTTTTCCTGGTTTACTTTTTGAATTAGGTCTTTCATCTCAACAAAGTGAAGTGCTTGCAGTAAAAATTGAAGTCGATACCAACCCTCCCCTAGGTGCCGGTCTTTCAACCACTGTTGTGCGCAGATTTGTGGTCCTTCAACTTCATCATCATGACCAAGCTTCCTTATTATCCGGAAAATTGCATGCAATTTTACAAAGGCCATATACCAAAGGACGTGATATCTACGATTTGTTATGGTATTTAAGCAATCCCTCTTGGCCACAGCCTAACCTGGAATTACTCAATAACGCGCTAAACCAGACCAATTGGACTGGCGAAATTCTGACCGAAAGCAATTGGAAAACGCATGTGCTTTCACGTTTACGAAATCTGAATTGGGATAGTATTGTGAGTGACGTTCGTCCGTTTGTGGAACCAAGCTTTGATGTGAATTTACTAACTCTCGCCAACCTGGAACGCGTCCTTATAGTTTAAATTGTATGTGCATTCCTTTATATAATTGATAAAATACGAATCTCGATTATTGTAATCACAATTAGTATTCCTTTAATTCTCTTGAGATACCCTTTTCATTTATTATATTTACTTAACTCTTGCCGACAGCCGCTCCTTAAAGCCAAAGCATTTTCGTGTAAATCGTGCTTTTTATACTCGAACACCACCATATACACTGGCTCAAGCTAATTCAAACCCCCATATATACTACATAGAATCCTATTTCTTTTCTTTCGATATGCAGGTTGTTCTGTTTGTTTTACGAAGTGGATAATTCAGGCATCACCTGAGTTTATCATTTTAGTGTCCTGAAGTCAGATGTTCTTGCACAGTTTTCATCTGTTCTGGGACTTCGGGCTCGGTCAAAATCTCTCTTCCATGGTAGGTCACAATACCAGAATGGATTGGGTGCAGAGGTTTTATGAAACGTTTGATGTTTTTTTAGTGTAGCCCATCCCGAATCCTGGTTAGTGTCCTAAAATTACATTAATTGAGATCAAAAATGCTGAAAAATGGGGCTAATGATAAACTCAGGTACTACATAGAATCCTATTTCTTTTCTTTCGATATGCAGGTTGTTCTGTTTGTTTTACGAAGTGGATAATTCAGGCATCAAGGTGTGTCAGTCACGGAATGACCGATAGAGAGCAGCGCCTGCTTGCGGTTTTGAATGTTTGCCAGCCGCGCATCCACCCCGCCCCCATCAGTAGCACAGGCTGGGATGGGTTCATAGGTAAGGTTTGGCGAAAAATACGGATCATCCTTTTCCAGCCAGGGCAGCAGTTCCTCATAACCGAGCAGAATATCCTTCACCGGCGTCTCGTAACCGCGGGAACCGCCTTCAAAGTGGGTCATCACGACATTTGGATTATATAAGTTGCGCAATCCTGTTTTGACTACGCGCAAACAAAAATCGATGTCGCCGAAAGCCAGCCGGAAACGCTCGTCATACCCCCCCACGAGATGGAAGAGATCACGGCGGATAGTTTGGCAGGCACCGGTGAGCGCATAATAGTTGCGGTACCAATCTACTGATCCAGCCAGGCCGTGATAATGTTCGGGAGCGTTGAGGTAGAGGTGACCGATAAAACCGTTCATCCCCAGGATGATGCCGGCGTGCTGAATGGAACGGTCGCGGTGCAGCAGCTTGCCCCCCACCACGCCGATACCGGGATGCATGGTCCACTGCACCAGTTCACGCAGCCAGCCGGAATCAGTGACCTGCATGTCATTGTTGAGCAGCACCACCACGTCCGCGCTGGAGTGCCCTACGCCAATGTTGATCGCCTCAGAGTAATTGAACGGGCAATCATAATGCACCACCTGCACACGTTCGTTTGATTGCAGCTCCCGGTAATACGCGAGCACATCTGCATGGCTGCTCTGATTGTCCACCACGATGATCGAATAATTGTGGTAATCGGTGAGTGTGAAGATCGAATCGATCAAATTCCTGAGCCAATCGGCGTGATTTTGGTTGAGGATGATGAGCGAAACCGACGGATTTCCAAAATCCCAGTTGACCCGGTGTGACTCATCGCTGCCCGTTACGCTGATCGAGCTCATTCCAAGATCCCGGTAATGCGCGGCGATGATCTCCGCGCGCTTATCCTTGCCCCGGGGAGGCAGGG
>DIWL01000087.1:0-2762 GCA_002428455.1 Anaerolineaceae bacterium UBA6107
AGCGCTATGCCCCCTATTCTTTACTTGATCGATGGTCACGCACTGGCTTACCGTACCTATTTTGCCATCACAGCCGGGATGAGCGACCGCATGCAAACCCGTACCGGCGAACCTACAGCAGGCATCTTCGGATTTGCCAACGTGATCATGCGCCTGTTGGAGCAGGAAAAACCTGAATACCTGGCGGTGGCATTTGACACCGGCAAAACCTTCCGTAATGAGCTGTACCCTGAATACAAAGCCACCCGTGCCAAGATGCCGGATGACCTGCGTCCACAGATCGAACGTATCCGCCAGATGATCGATACCTTCCACCTGCCCCGGTTGGAGAAAGAGGGTGTAGAGGCTGACGATGTGCTTGGATCCATCGCCCGCCAGGCCGTCGAGCAGGGGCTGGGCGTAAAGATCATCACCGGCGACCGCGACCTGCTGCAATTGGTGAATGACCGCATCACGGTCAGCCTACCGGGTTCAAAATTATCCGATTCGAAGGATTATTCGGCGAGGGAGGTGCGTGAACACCTTGGTGTTGATCCATCCCAGGTAGTGGATTACAAAGCCCTGGTTGGAGACACTTCAGACAACATCCCCGGGGTACCGGGTGTAGGACCCAAAACTGCCGTCACATTGTTGGAAAAATATCAAACCCTGGACGGAGTATACGAACACATTGCAGAGATCACCGGGAAGACGCGTGAAAAGCTGGAAACCGGCAGGGAATCCGCCTACATGAGCCGCGACCTGGCGCAGATCAGGACCGATGTGGGAGTAAAGCTTGTTCTCGAAGACGCCCGTACCGATCATATCGATGTTCAAGCGGTTGAAAACTTTTTCCGGGATCTGGAGTTTCGAACATTGATCCCCCGCTTGCGCTCCGTGGTCGCCCCTCTTACCCGCCAGCCCTCTCCCCAACTTTCGTTATTCGGCGAGGAGATGAAAGAGATCAACATCCCTTCATCCTATTCGTTGGACGTGAAGGTGATCGATTCAGAAGAAAAAATGACGGAAATGGTGAAACTCCTCTCCGCCAGCCGGATGATCGCATTTGACACCGAGACCACCGGTATTGACCCATTACGGGCTGAAATTGTGGGTATTTCGCTGGCCATCAGGGAAGGCGAAGGATACTACATTCCATTGGGGCACAAGGACACTGCAAACCAGCTGCCCGTTGAGCGTGTCATTACTGCCCTCACCCCTGCGATGACCGACCCGAACATCAGCAAGGTCGGACATAACATCAAGTTCGATGCGCTCGTGCTGCAGAATTATGGCTTAAAGGTTACCCCCCTCTCCTTTGATACCATGATCGCCGAATGGCTGGTCGATCCTGCATCACGCAACCTTGGCTTGAAGGACATGGCAGATACTTTGCTGGGCATCAGCATGACCCACATCGAAGAATTGATCGGGCGGGGCAAGAACCAGATCAGCATGGACAACGTATCCATCGCAGCAGCAGCCCCTTATGCCGCTGCAGACGCCGAGGTAACATTGCGCCTGGTGCCCGTGACGCGGCAGCGTATGGAGGAACATCTTTGCACAGATATTTTCGAGAAGATCGAGATGCCCCTCGTGCCGGTTCTCATCAGCATGGAACAGGAGGGGATCACCCTGGATGTGGAATTCTTTACCAGGTTCAGCCGCGAGATGGGCGACCGGTTAACACTGATCGAGTCTGATGTCTATAGCCATGTTGGTCACACTTTCAACCTGAACTCGACCCAACAATTATCAAAGGTTCTCTTTGAGGACCTGAAACTTGAACCACCAGACCGCAGCAAAAAAACCTCCAGCGGGCATTTCTCAACCGCCGCAGCTGTTCTCGATGAACTCAAGGGTATGCATCCTGTGGTCGACCTCCTGCTCGAGTACCGTGAACTATCCAAGCTCAAATCCACTTACCTGGATGCCCTGCCGTTGCAGGTTAACCCGCGCACAGGACGGGTGCACACCAGTTTCAACCAGACCGGTTCAGTGACGGGTAGACTGGCATCGTCCGAACCAAACTTGCAGAACATCCCCACCCGCACGGAACTGGGTAGGCAGGTGCGGCTTGGTTTCATTGCCGCTCCCGGACACAGACTGCTCTCAGTGGATTACTCACAAATTGAATTAAGGATCGTGGCGCACATGGCTGGCGACCAGGCCATGCTGGAAGCGTTTCGCGAAGGACAGGACATTCACGCCACCACCGCAGCGGCGATCTACGATGTGCCATTGGCAGAGGTTACAAAGGATCAACGCCGGCACGCCAAGGCGATCAATTTCGGCCTGATCTATGGCATGAGCTCATTCGGGCTCAGCCGCTCGACTGACCTGACGTTGGGTGAAGCCGAAAACTTCGTCAAGGATTACTTCGAGCACTTCCCGGGTGTAAAGAAATACCTGGACAACATCCGCGTGGTCGCCGCTAAGCAAGGGTATGTGGAGACGATACTCGGCAGACGGCGTTACTTCCCCAACCTGGCCAACCCGGTCAACGTAATGATGCGCAACCGTGAAGAACGTGAGGCAATCAATGCACCCATCCAGGGAACCGCAGCGGATATAATGAAGATTGCCATGATCGATGTGCAGAAAGCCCTTGCCAACAGCGGACTGTCACCACGCATGATCCTGCAGGTACACGATGAACTGGTACTGGAAGTACCTGAGAATGAGATCGAAGCAGCAGCTCAGCTTGTCCGGCAGGTCATGGAAGCAGCTTACAAACTTGATATTCCACTGCTTACTGAAGCCAGAAGTGGTATAAACTGGGG
>DIWL01000087.1:2799-33340 GCA_002428455.1 Anaerolineaceae bacterium UBA6107
GGAAGCCCTGCAGGAATTTCCTGATCACCCGGTGGGGTTATCCAGCCTTGGGCTGGCATTATTCCACCAGAAGAAATTCAGTGAATCTTTGCGCATCTTCCAACAGCTTGCACAGCAGCAACCGGAAGATCCGATGCCAATGGAACGCATCGCCCGGATTTACGAAAGAGAGGGGCTGCTTCCGGAAGCCGTGCGCAGCTACTACCAGGCGGCTGAAAGACAACTGAGATCCCGTGATGTAGACCGGTCATTGGCAGATTACCGAGCCATCTTGCGCTTGAATCCGAACAACCAGGACGTCAGGGCGAAAATTGCCATGGTCTTCGTCAAACTGGGCAGGAAAGAGGAAGCTGCGGCTGAATTCGCCGACCTGGCTGCAGTAGTCCAGCGGGCTGGTGATTCGCGAAAAGCCATGCAAATCCTTGAATATGCTTTGCAGGTCAAACCGGATTCCATGGAGGTCAATCACGCTCTCACCGCTTTGAGAAATGACCAGCCCATACCCCTGCGGAAACTGATCGAACAAGCCGGTGGAGCAATGAGCATGGCACAGGTTAGAGAGATCGAAACTGCCCAGGTGGAAGCAACCCCGGAAGCCAGTTATGATCCCCTAACTGAAGCGAAATTAAAATCACTGGAAGAGCTCGCTGGTGCATTGTTTGAAGATGGAAGCGAAAGCAGCCGGGCCGATTTCACAACCACTTCCAGTCCGGAGCTGCCAATCAATCTACCGGTTACCGACACACAACCAATCAGACAGGATCGCAAGCGTATCCAGCAACACATCCGTGAATTCATTGACCTGCATGCGGCAGAGAAAAACAGTGAAGCCGCCGCTGAACTGGAGCACGCCATCGAAGCCGGTCTTGACCTGCCCGCGGCTGATTTCCTGCTTGGTCTGCTCAAAAAGGATGATGATCCGCAGAGCGCTTTCAACCATCTGCAAAAGTCAGCCCGTGCACCTGAATACACTTTGGCTTCCCGCCTGTTGACGGGTGAGATCTTTAGCCACTCCGGGCAACTGAAAGAAGCCACCGCGAATTACCTGCAAGCCCTAAGGCTGGCGGACCGTGAGACAGTACCGGCAGAGCAGGTGGATGAACTCGACCAGCTTTACGGTCCCATCCTGGACGCACAAACTCAGATCACCCAGGAGAAGGATTTGCGCAACCTGTGTGCTGTGATCAGTGGACAATTGACTCGACCGGATTGGCGTGCTTACCTGAAAGGCGCCCGTGTCCAACTTCCAGCACAGCCTGAAGGTTCCCCGCCGTTACCATTGGCCGAGATGCTTATTGATTCAAACAGCGGCCAGGTGATCGGATCACTCGTTGAGATTCGCCAGCTGATTCAACAAGGCAAGTATCGCACGGCGATGGAGGAGTGCTATCGTGCGCTGACTTACTCACCAACTTATCTCCCCCTCCACATCCAGATGGGAGACATCCTGATCAGCCAGGGCAGGATCTCTGAGGCGATTGAAAAATTTCTGATGGTATCTCGCCTTTACACCTTACGAGGTGAAACCAGCCAGGCTATCCGTTTATTATCCAAGGTGACCCGATTAGCCCCGATCGATACCACTGTGCGCAAGAACCTGATCGAACTGCTGCGTTCCAACAAACAGCACGAGGAAATGATCGAGCAATTGATGGATCTCGCCAATGTGTACTACCTGCTGGCAGACCTTGATGAAGCACGGACTTACTACCATACGGCTTTGAACTTATCTCGCCAGGTCAGGTCATCACGCGATCAACCTGTCAAGATCCTCAACCAACTGGCAGATATTGAGTTGCAAAGCCTGAATTGGAAGGAAGCGATCAAGGTCTTTGAACAACTGCGCAGCCTGCAGCCAATGGATCCTGCTCCACGCCTTGCCCTTATTGATCTCTATAACCGTTTAGGTCTCAGTCCGGCGGCAATGAATGAAATGGACGCCTATCTAATACTGCTGGAGACCGATGACAAACAAGAGGCAGCTGAAAACTTCCTGGATGAACTGCTGATTGAGCGCCCGGATAACACAGAAATTCAGAAAAGGATGGCCGCTTATTATGTGAACCAGGGTAAGTATGAGACCGCTATTGCGAAACTGGATGCCCTGGCAGAAAAATTGCTGGTGGAAAAGAATGTGAAAGCCTCAACTGAGGTAGTCAACCAGATCATCGCCCTCAACCCGGCTAACCGCGCTGAATACGAAAAACTNNACCACCACATGCGGAACCAGGCTTTACCACTGCCGGATTCTCCACGGATGCTGATCTCCGCTTTGATGGGCACCACTGACTTCACGGGCAGATTTACTGTAGTAAATGAAAACTGGCTTACCCCGTACTCATTGGTGTCAGGGAGCCGGTAACTTTCCGCGGTTCCATTCGGATAATTGAGCGTCACGCCAACCTGGGCGCCTTCGATCGGTCTCAGGTATTGATCCTGGACGATCACGTATACTGTCTGTTGCTCGCCAGCTCCGATGAGTGACTTCAACACAAAAACGCGCACGCGTGGATTCAAAACGTTTCCAGCCAGGTCAGGAGGCGGGCTGGGTTTAAGCAGATCCGGATTGGCCACTACCTGATCAAAGTAGCTCTGCCCAAGGTTCGTCAATCGCACCCTTTGACCAGCCGGGAGATCCGGCCACCATTCCATGCGAGCGTAATCAAAATACTGTACATAGCGGCCATCAATGACTTCTACTTCTGAGAGCGGCTGACCAAAACGGATCGTGCCATCATACGAGTCATAGAATTGCAGGAAAGCATAGCAGACATTGTAACCGGATGGAAAAGCGCGGCAGAATGGACCTTCATTGGGAATGTCCGCCAGCGGGTTGCCGGATTCGTGCAATAACTGTCCCAATGGTGCCATCTGTATGCGCGGGCCATCGTCGGTATCCACCAGGTCAAAGCGGGCTTTTTCAAAATATTGGACATGCCCCCTGGTGACCGGGTCCTTAAAATCATCCGTGATGGGATATCCGAAGAAGAAAACGGGGTCGGGTACGCTATTGTATGCTTTTAAGAACTCCCCCCAGACCCAGTGCCCGGTCTCCGGTACATATAACGATTCGCTTTCCTGCGCGCTTGCATCGTCAGCCACACCAGTAAGGATGGCAATGATCAGGAATGTGACCGGGATCAGCGCACGAATGTTCCGCATGTTTGTATTATACAGAATGGGATAGCTATTCGCAACCGTAGTGGATTTTCTGCTACCCTAAGCATTCTCAGGTTGGGCTGAGGTTGCTGCTGGTTTGTCGCGGTATTTCAGGACTAATAACAGGAAAGACACTCTGTAGGTCAGAGAGATAGTTTATTCATTAGCTGCCAAGCGGTGAATCACCAGGCTGATCCTGTCTGTCCATGCCTGACCTGGCAAGACGCAGAAAAATGAAGAAGCTGGCAAACCCGGCCAGACCGGCCGTGTACCACATGGCACGGGGGTTAAAGAGATCACTGGCAAAACCGGCCAGCAACGGTCCCAGACCGGTACCGATGGTCCACGTGAAGGTGTAAAGGCTCATGTAACGCGCGCGCAGGTCAGGCGGAGCCAGCCTGGAAGTGAATGTTGTGGTGGTCGGAACGAGGATCATTTCGCCAATTGTTGCCCCGACCATACACAACCAGAACCACCAGAAACCTTCCCCGAAGGCCACACTGAAGATCGAAATGGCATAAACGAGGGTGCCGGCAACCATGGCTGATTGCGGGCGATGCTGGTTGACCTTGCGGGTGATCAACAGCTGCAGCGTAATGACCATTACCGCGTTGGTGGCGGGAATAAATCCGTAACTACTTTCTGAAAGGCCGTAATTCTGATTGGTGTACGCCGCCAACATCAACCACAGGATCGAAGTACACATGCGGTTGAGCGTGTAGGCTCCCAGTGTCTTCACAAACACCTTATCCTGCAGTATGGTGCGGTAACCTCTGCCACTTTTTGTTGCTTCATTATTGGGTGTTTGTTGCCTGGTTCCACTTTCCCGCAGCAACAACCAGCTCAAAATGCCAATGACAGCAAAACCAATCCCGACAACAGAAAAGGTGATGAAATAGGACAGGGAGATCAAAAATCCGCCGATAGCTGGTCCAATGGCAACGCCCAGGTTATTCCACATGCGCAGCATCGAATAAGCGTCAAGTCGTCTTTCCACCGGGATCAGATCGGCCACCATGGCATCAGTAGCCAGCCGGTAAAGCGGGGTGGTTGCGCCAGTGATCACCACCAAAAGGGCAACAACCGGCAGATTATCAGCCGAACGGAAAAAGAACCATCCCACGGAAGAAAGCAGGAGGGAGAATACCATCACTCCTTTACGTCCGAAGCGGTCCGCGATCGCCCCGCCCAGGAAGGAGGATGTCACGCCTACCACCGCGTTTAGGGTCATCAGCCATGAAACACCCGAAAGGGGCTGATCCAGGCGTTGGCTAAAATAGAGCAGCAGATAAGACCAGATGATGCTGTAAAATAACCAGGCCAACATCATCAGGACCGTGATCAGCCAAAATTGCCGCGGGTAGGAACGAGCCATTTTAGTGATCCGGGAAAACATGGGCATAATTCTATCACTCGCCTCGGCAAATCAACACCAAATGATCGAAAAAAAGATAAAATAAAAAAATAAGAATACAAAAAGGAGGAAATTATGTGGAAAGAATTTAAAGAATTCATTATGCGCGGCAGCGTGATGGACCTGGCAATCGGTGTGATCATCGGCGGGGCGTTCGGCAAGATCGTCTCCTCGCTGGTGGATGACATCCTCATGCCGCCGATTGGCCTGCTGCTGGGCGGTGTCAATTTCAACAACCTGTTCGTCAATCTTGGAAAGACCAAGTACGAGACATTGGCACAAGCGCAGGAGGCAGGAGCGCCGACAATCAATTACGGGTTGTTCATCAACAACCTCATTTACTTTGTCATCCTCGCGTTCATCATCTTCCTGTTGGTCAAGACCCTCAACCGAATGTCCAAAAAACAAGCCCCCGCAGAACCCGATACACGCGAGTGCCCGCGCTGCCTCAGCCAGATCTCTAAGAAGGCAGACCGCTGCCCGCACTGCACTTCTGAAGTTACTCCCCTCTCATAAGACTTAACTAAAAAGAACTCCTGGGACAAAATCCCGGGAGAAAATTTTCGATGCAATGATCAGGGCTTACGTCTTGTGCGTTGAACGCGGCCGCTTCCACCGCGGTAGGAAGGTGCAAGTATCTCAAAAATGGAACAAACGCGGGTATCCAGCATGCGGCTGCGGATGCGCGCATCGAGGTCTTCCAGGTTGCTCGACATGGTAATCACTGTTGGCAGCTTGGCGTTGTAGCGTTCATTGAATATCTGGTACAGTTTCTCGCGTGCCCACGGAGTGGCGCTCTGCGTCCCCAGGTCATCCAGAATGAGGATCGGTGCAGACTTCACGCGGTTGAACAGGTCATCATAAGAGGTGCTGCTGGTTGGGCTGAAGGTGGCACGCAGGTGGTCCAGCAGGTCAGGCACCACCACGAAAACGGGATTATCGCCCATGCCCTTACGGTAATTACCGATCGCTGCCGCCAGGTGGGTTTTCCCGCAGCCATATGTGCCTGTCATCACCAGCCAACCGCGCGGATGTTCCGCAAATTCCTGGGCAGCCCGGAAAACCTTTTCCAGGTTGAGTGCTATCTCGGGTGAAAAATTCTCGGGTTCGCGCAGACTGAAGTTGCCAAAAGAGCGGTCTGATAATAATTGCAGCTGGTACAAAAGCGGATCACGCGTTTCTTTCACCGGGGTGCGGTAATCCGGTGCGGTGATGCGCACACATGTCACCAGGTCAGGATCCTGCAGGCGGGAGCGGATGCGGTCATCCAGGTCCTCCAGGTCGAGGTTGGTGGTCACCACGGTAGGGAGTTTGCGAATGTAGCGGTAATCCACGATCTGGAAGAGCTTTTCCGCCGCCCAGTTGGTGGCATTGTGCGCGCCAAGGTCATCCAGTACCAACAGGCTCACATTGCGCAACTCTTCAAAACGTTGTTCAAAGGTCTGGTCGGTTGAATCATATGAGTAACGCAGCCAATCTAAAAGGTCCGGCACAGTGAGGAAAATGGTCTGCATGCCAAATTCCACGCAGGTGTTGGCGATGGCTGCAGCCAGGTGCGTTTTTCCGCATCCATACGAGCCCATCATTAAAAGCCATCCACGCGGGTTGCCGGCAAACTGCTGCGCCTGGCTCAACGCGTACTTCAGCGAACGGATCTGTTCATCCGCCAGCCCCAGCCGCCCTTGCACAGAAAAGGACGCAAGCGACATGGATTTGAAGGCTTCCAGGTTGCTCATCTGGTAAAGGCGGTTGCGCGCGACCTGGTTGGCTTTGTTCTGCTGGCAGACGCACGGAACGAGCTTTCCAAAATTGGGATCACTAACCGGCAGGTCGCGGCGCAGAAAACCCACCCCGCCGCAAATCGGGCAGACATCAGATGTTTTACTGTCGGAATCAGCGGTTGACGTAGTCGCCAAATTTTCCTTCGCTATCCCGTTTGCGGTTCTCTTCAGTGGTTTTCCTATCGGTTCCATCGCGGCCTTTCTCTTTCCATGATCTCAAGATCGCTTCAACATAACGCCATGTACGCACATTCTTTACCACCGCGATCCTGATCGCGTCTTCGATCCATTCCAGCGGGTAATTTTTTTCTGCTTCCTGCAGCGTTTCGGAGAGGATGGGTGTAAGCGGACCAATATTCTGCTCATAAAGTGCATAAATGTTGGGGCGCTCAGGCTGCAATTTTACCGGAAAAGGCTCCATTTGTTCCGGATCCCATTCACCAGCAGCCAGACCCTCAAAGGCAGCCTTTCCTGCGGTAGAACGCGGAAAATAATACGATTCATTCCCGCCGCTTGCGCATAAAAGCGTCCCCCGATTAATTGCGCGTTGTAGCGCATCAGAGAGTGCCATTTTTTGAATGCCGTATGAATCCCCAAACCCTGCCATCAGGCGCTCGTCTTTGAGCATCTCTGTATACCTGAGGAATCGCGGCTCGGTCACCTGGCTGCCCAGGTACCAGATGGCATACAGGGTGACCTTCAATTCTCCCAGGTGATCGATCACCGGCAGCAGCTCAGTGAAGAGCGCATTCGGAACTTCTATCATATTATCCGGAACATCTGAGAAAATCTTGATTGCCTTCATCGTTGGTTTTACCTTCTCTTCATGGCTGCTGCGTTTTCTTCAGAGCGGCGTTCTCGAATTTAGCCAGGCTCTCGAGGAAGACCAGCTCGATCGTACCCGTGGGTCCATTGCGGTGCTTCGCTACAATCAGTTGCGCAATGTTGCGGCGGGGATTTTCTTTGTCATCCTTATCCGGCCGATGAATGAACATCACAATGTCGGCATCCTGCTCCAGGCTGCCCGATTCCCTGAGGTCGGATAACACCGGTAACTTGCCCTCACGCTGTTCAACCGCGCGCGAAAGCTGCGCAGCAGCCAGTACAGGCACATTGAGCTCACGCGCCAGCACCTTGAGACTTCTCGAAATGTAAGAAACCTCCTGCACGCGGTTCTCGTTGCGGGAATCACTGCCCATCAGCTGCAGGTAATCGACCAGGATCAGGTCGAGTTTATATTCCATGTGTAATCGGCGGCACTTTGTGCGCATGGCCAGCGGAGTGATCGCCGGGGTGTCATCCAGCCAGATGTGCGTGCCTTCCAGTGTTTCCATCGCCTGGGTGAACAGCGTCCATTCCTCATCCTTGAGTTTTCCGGTGCGCAGCCGGTGTGTATCGATCTTCGTTTCCTGGGCGATGAGGCGCTGCACCAGTTGCTGATTGGACATTTCCATTGAGAACATGACCACGTTTTTCTTGTTCTTTTGGGCTGCATTCTTGGCCACCGAAAGGAGGAAACCGGTCTTGCCAGAACCAGGTCGACCAGCCACGATGAGAAGATCGGAATTCTGCATTCCGCCCAACTTTATATCCAGGTCAGTCAACCCGGTGGGTACACCGAAGATCTCTTCATCGCGCTTGGACAGCTCATCCACGTGGTCATAATACTCACTCACCACCTGTTGAATATCCTGCACATCATGCCGCACACGTCGTGAACTGAGTCCGAAGACGGATTTCTCCGCCTCATCAATGATGGTTTTTACTTCCTTGCCCTCGTCATAGGCCAGTTTCGCCATCTCGTTAGCCGCGGCAAGCATTTTGCGGCGGATGGCGGTCTGTTCCACAATGTTGGCGTAGGCTTCGGCATGCAGGGAGGTGGGTGTCTGATTGACGAGCGAGAGCAGGTACGACTTGCCGCCAATCTCGCCCAACTGTCCTTGCTCCTCCAGGTCTTCACCCACCGTGAGAAGATCGATGGGGACCCGCTTGTCATGCAGCCGCATGTACGAGCGCCAGATCCACTGGTTGCGGATGATGTAGAAATCTTCAGGGTTGATCACCTGTGAGATCTCGAAATAGGAATCGGGATTGATCAAAACAGATCCGAGCACCGCCTCTTCAGCCTCGCGGCTGTTGGGTTGCGACTGGATCATCGTTGTGCTGTCATCATCGTACTGCGAAAAATTTCCCATGGTAATCCCTTATCCAGTTTTTTTTAAGATAGACCGGAATTCTCCGGTCAGGAAATGTCTCCCTGGTCAGGCTCCGGTGAATCAGGAGTGTCCTCCCCCTTTTCCAGGTCATCCAGGTTGATGTTCTGCAGGAAATCCTCAAAGAGTGACAGGCGCTTTTTAGTTTCTGTGAGCTCAGTATCTATTGGAATCTGGGTTTCGGATTCCCCGACTTCCTCCAGTACCTCGGCCTGAATATCCTCATCCGGCACAATGCCGGCCTCACGCAGGATATGGTTATTGACCAGGATCGGTACATGCGCACGCACAGCCAGGGCAATGGAGTCTGAAGGACGGGCGTCAACATCAACAATTTTGCCATCCTGCTCCAAAACCAGGTTCCCGTAAAATACATCCCCCTTCAATTCCACCACTTCCACGCGGATCAGGCGGGCACCAAGCGCCTGGATGGATTTTAGCAGCAGATCATGAGTCTGGGGTCGAGCCACCTCGATCTCCTGCAATGAAATAGTGATCGCCTCCGCTTCGTATGGCCCGATCCAGATCGGCAGGTAGCGCTCGCGGTCATGTTCCCGCAAGAGCACAATGCGCTGCTGATTGGTCAGACTCACCCGAATGCTGTCGATCATGACTTCCACCATTTGTGTCACACACTACCTCCTGCTGAGACTGATCATACCGAGATTAATATTCTAACACGGCGGCATAGGGCGTGCAACGTAAACCCCCAGCCGGTAATATTTCTTAAGAATCGGAGGGTTTTTAACTTGCTTTTTTTAAGTTTAGTGTATAATACTTTTACTTTTTAGGTGGGGCGATCAACCCGAATTATCATCGAAACAACCTGTCCTACCCATGACGGCGAGTTTCTTTTTGCCCCTCATATAGTAAATCAATGTAATTTGCCGGTACTTATAAGATCCTGTTGGATGGTAGTATAAATCATTTTACTGAAGGTATCATTGTTTTGATAAAACCAAGAATCCTCCTCATTGAAGGCAAACGCACTGACCATCCCTCGTTTGCTGCCGGGCTAACCAAGAAGGGTTACCTGGTGGAAAGCGTGCCGAGCGGCACGGCTGCCCTCAGCCAGCTGGACAACGTAGTGCCCAACCTGGTGGTGGTGGACGCCTCCTCCATGCGCACGAACGGGAAACGCATCTGCCAGTCACTGCATCAGAAGCAACCCACTCTGCCGCTGATCCTGGTGATCGATCAAAACAGTGATCCGAATGATAACTACGGGGCAGACACCATCCTGGTGCTCCCCTTCACCATGCAGAAATTGATCAACCGCATCCGGCACCTGCTGCCCATCCAAAACGATTGCGGCCTGATGGCCGGTCCGATCATGCTGGATGTCAAGGAAAAACGTGCGGTCATCGACGACAAACAGGTGCAGCTTACGCCGCGCCTGGCCGTAATCCTCAAGATCCTGATCGAGCACGCCGGAGAAGTGGTGGACCGCAAGGCGATGTTTAGTGAAGCCTGGGAAACCGATTACACCGATGACACCCGCTCATTGGACGTGCACATGAGCTGGCTGCGCCAGGCGATCGAGGAGAACCCGCGCCGGCCGGTTTACATCAAAACCGTACGCGGCAGCGGTTACCGCCTGGATGTGGAAAAAGCGGGTAAAGCGAGAACGAAGAAAAAGTAAGATTAAAATACTCCCGGTCTCAAAATCGAGACCGGGAGTAATGGTTAGCGGGAGAAATCTCACTGGATCAGTGAGATCGATGCCGGTCTTTGAACCCATTGTTTACTATTTAGATCCATCCGCAATTCAGCATTACCGGCCACAAAAATGTACCTGCCAATCACCTGAGTGTTAAATGTATAGATCTCCGCGCCGCCATTAAAAGTAAAGTCTGCGTCTTCGCCATAAATCGTACCCACGTACTTGTTGTGAGACCCACCGTTCAGTTGGACCGTATTATTTGACCCTGGATTAAAGTACATGAGTAACCCTTGCACAGCATCAGGAACACCACACGCGGAGGTATTGCAGGAAGGTGCATAAAGCTCCGTTCCATAACCAATCGTATCGTCATTTTGATTGAACAAAACTGTACTGGCATCTTGGAAATAGAGGGTAACATGCTCTCCATAAATCCTTGATTTCGCGTGGTTTGTCATGCCACCTGATATGCAGTATAAGCCAGGCGATAGTGTAATATTCGCCCCATTTTTCACTGTTATCCCGCCAGAGTAATTTCCTGGATAAAGGGTTTCAGTCCCGGTATAACTGCCCCCTCCGCGGTCAACGCCAGAGCAAACGGGTGGTGGTATCATCCCGCGCGGTAATTTCGCATCGGCTTTTTCACACGGAACTATGGGAGTAACAGTGTGAGCCGGTACATAACCGGTACAACCACCTGGCTGAAAAGCCTTAACAGTGCCACTAACCACATCAACAGTCGAACTGCCTCCGGCATCAATGCACGAATTAGAGAAAATTCCGCCCTTGTTAATGAAGGAAGTGGAATCACCGTTGAACCAAACACCCCCTACGTTTTTTCCACAAGTATCAGCCAAGGATACCAGGGCATTGCCATACGCGAAAGGCTGGTTTGGATATACTCTTGCGATCGCCTCTGTTGTCGTGCGAAGCGTATTAACCGAGATAACACGGCCGAAGGTTGTTTCCGGTTCCGAGGTTACCATCACGTGTATATCTAAAAACTGCATTCCTTCACTGTCCGTTTCACAACGAACCGTTACACCATTTTCATTTGAGAGATCATATGGGTCAAGCAGAACACCATCATCCAGAGCGGATTTCACTGCCTCGGCCACCGCCAAATCCGATGCCTGCCTGGCAAGTGAAGTTGAACCAGGTCCGCATGAAAAATCAGAGGGCAGATAATCCTTTAATTTTTCGGCTGCTTTACCAGCTCCAGCTAAAGCCGCGGAATCCGCTGTGTTCTGGTCATTCCGGCGCTGGTTGTACAGCAGGCTGCCGTCAACCGCCAACGCGGTGATCCCAAGGATTGCCACCATGCCGAGCGCGAGGATAACTATGATCTGGCCTTTCTCATTGGATCTTATTTTCATATTCTCACCTCTTATTCTGGCTTAGGAACTGGGCGCAGGATATTGCCATTTGCCGTACCTGTTAGAGTAATGGTATTGCCCGCAAGGAACGGCATGGTCAAGGTAAATGGAGCACTCACTTCAATTACCATCTTGTCACCATAATTAAGATCTAGTGTCGGAACACAAACTGCATCTTCTATTGTAACGTTAACGGGATTTCCTAAACGATCTGAGGATATGCTGCTGTTTTCCTCCAGACTGTTCCAAACCCTGGTTTTGATTAGATCACACTCATTCGGATACGCAATTCCGTAAATGATGCCTTCTTCAGCGGCGTCCTGCAGAGCAAATTGCATAAAGAACGCTCTGCCAACATCAAAGATACCCGAAACCAGCCACAACAGAATTGTCAAAAATATCGCCAACTCCACCAGGCTTTGACCTTTTTCTGTTTCATTCTGGTTTTCTATCGTATGCTTATATTCCATAAACTTTTTACCTTTATCAATATCAGGTTGCTTATTGTCTGGCTGGAACAGAAATACCTCTCTCTAAGCTGTCATGCTGACTACGGATTCCAGATATCCACTTCAGTCAAAATACTCCGGGGTGTTGTAGCAGTGATGGGGATTTCCGTAAAACCAACCAACGGGACGATCGGATTGAAAGTTGCATTAACGGTTACACGAACCCTATCTCCAGTAACAATTGGAGTACCTGATCCCAACGGGCAAGCAGCAAAGATAGGAATATCAGGTAGCTCATCTGCAGGATTTATCGGACCATGATCATATTGAATTACCACCGCATTGGCTGCGCTCAGGTCCACAAAGGAACTTACCTTATCCGCGTGGGCTTTTATGCCATTGCAATCCCGGTAATATTCAATTCCGCTGGCATTCTTACCAGTGACAGCCGCGTAGCGCGCCGCGTCGCGGCTGGCATTGAGCACTGCGCTGTACATGAAGATCAGCCGACCCACTTCGAAGATACCGTAGACGACCAACAGGAAAATGGGCAGAGTAAGAGCCAGTTCCACCAAACCCTGGCCAATAGTCCTTTTACCTTTATGTTTTAACACATTGATCATCGCTTCCCGACCCTTACCGGATGAATGGATATGAATACATGACGATGTCTTGCTTAGAGACTTCCGCCAAGATAATTATACGACGTACTGCCAGTTTGGAATGAAGTATTGCAGAATTGTAAAGTGATTCCCCATGGAAACACTACGATTGGTGATTTGCTCTCAGTATACCAGAATCGTTAATAACCAGGCAATCAGTGCTCCGCTGGCGGTGCATAATAAATTCACCACATCGTTGTTCATCCATTTCCATCCCCGTATCAGGATGGTCTCATTACCACAGGTATGGAAAGGGTGTTTCTCGGTCTCCTTGTGACAGACCGGGCACAAATATATTCCCTGCACAGTCGCGCCAAGCAGCGAATCGACAAAACTGCCGAGCAACCCGGCCAAAGCAATGATCAACGCAAAGAGCCATCGATCACCGTTTGAGGTGCCAGCCACCGGCCAAACAAGCCACGTGGTGAAGGCGATCAGCGCTGCCCCGCACGCCGCTGCCAGCGATCCTGCCAGGCTTACCCCGCCTGAAGTACCCGGCGAAACGCACTGCCAGGTACGAATACTGCGCGGCCATCTGCGGCTGAACACGCCCAGTTCGGTCGCCCAGGTGTCGGCGTTGGCAGCCGCGAAAGCAGCGCTGAACAGCACCCAGGGCAATACCGATTGGGGCCAGAATATTGAAGCCAGCGCTGCCAGCCCGGCCAGTCCCCCATTCGCTGCCACCTGCCCTGCATCACGCCGTGCCCCCTTGGCAAAGTTCAGTTCAAATTCCTTCTTCCTGTGTTTCAATAAACGGGACAGGCCGCTGGAGGTAATGAAAAAGGTCAGCAGCACCACCGCCCAGGGCAGGCCGCCAAACCCGAATACCACCACGCCCAGTAAAAAGGCTGCCAGCGCGCCGCTGCGGTTGAGCGATCTCACCCGGTACGCAGCATACGCCACCAGCGCTGCCAGCAGCACACCCAGTATGATTTGCAGAGGATTGAACATGAACGGCTGCCTCTATACCGTGAAAAGAAGCAGGACTGCGATAAATAACAGCACTGAGGTGAGCACCCCGGCAGCCCACAGTAAATAAGCGATCACGCGGGTTTCGATCCGCCGGTACGCAAAAAAACCGGTGATCAGATCAAAAAAGTTGAACACCACCCCGATAATGGGCAATAGCAGCAGCCGGCTGGATTGGACCGGCTCCAGCGGTACGCCGGAACTGTCGTAGCCGAGGGATACCATCTGCCTGAAGGGGATCAAAACACTGGTCCCCACCAGCAGCAGGAGCGCAAGCCCGGCACCGATCGGGATCAAGGCTCGCGCCAGCCTGTCCTTGAAGACCTGGTTAAAGAAAGCAGTTGGAACTGCCGTGTGCGCTCCGATGGGCGAAAGGCTGCCCATTTCGATCACGCGCTGGAAACGGCGTGTGAAATCCTCGGGATCCTGCGGCGAGAGGATCAGTGTCTTGTTGATCGCCGAAACGATCACCAGGTGGGATGCACTGCTGGCAATGAACTCCACCCGGCCTAATTCTTCATGGTGTGATCCACCCAGAAGGGCACCGGGCATGGAAAAACGCGGTAATTTCAACGGCTGCACCAGGTCAGCCGCCTGCCTGACCCAGATCACTTCTGTCATCGGCAGGTCCTCAGAGCGCAGTCCCCAGCGCACACGCAGGCCGTCACGTTCCAGAGTATACGCGGCATGCAGCAGGGCATAACCGCGGTAAGCGATAATGGGTAACATCGCGACAAGTGCAATGGTAGCAAGCAGGTACAGTATGAGTGACCAGCCCACCGGCTGAGAAAATGCCAGGATCATCAGGGTCGTGATCCCCGCCACGAGGGCAACCAGTATCAGCACATGCACCATAATCCCGGTTTTGCGTGGAGGGTAGAACACCTGCTTCTCTGTCATGCCTGTTTCGTTCTCAACCTTGAGTGCAGTCAGCCAGGGTACGGCACACCAGGTCAACCTGTTCTTCAGTCATCATCCCCGAGAAGGGCAGCGCCAGTCCGCGCCTGCCCAGGTCTTCGGTGACTGGAAAATCACCCGCCTGGTAACCGAACATCTCCACCATATAGGGCTGTAAATGGATCGGCAGGAAGTATGGCCGCACCGGTATGCGCCGCTCATCCAGCCGGGCTGCAATAGCATCACGGTCCAGCCTGGAGGCAAGACGAATCACATACACGAACCACGAAGCCCGCGTTGTTTCGGGGACCACCACCGGAGCCTGCACACCATCGATGCGTGACAGGCGCGCTGTATACCAATCCGCCACCTGTTGACGCTTATTGAGCAGTTCCTCAATACGCCTGAGTTGGGTCACCCCCAGGGCGGCACTCATCTCGTCCAGGCGGTAGTTGTAACCCAGGTGGGTGTGCTGCAGCCAGGTATCACCTGGGGCTCGTCCCTGGTTGCGCAGCGCGCGCATCAATTGCGCGGCCTCCCGATCATCTGTCACGATCATTCCCCCCTCACCCGTGGTGATCTGCTTGTTGGGGTAAAAGGCAAACACGCCGTAATCTCCCTGCATACCGACACGTTGAGAACGATATTCCGCACCGAGTGATTCACAACAGTCCTCGATCAGTTTCAGGTTGTAATGTTCCGCCAAAGGCCGTATTTGATCGTAATCAGCCGGCTGCCCGAATACATCGATCGCCAGGATGGCTTTTAATTTTCCCGCGCTCTCAGCCCCTTTGCGCGGCAACCATCGATGAGCAGCATTCCCGCCTTCCGCCAGGTCTCTCACTGCCCTGGCAGCCTGCGCTGTATCCATGTTACCGGTCCGCGAATCCACATCCACGAACACCGGGATGGCTTTTTCAAACAGGATCACGTTGGTGGAAGAAACAAATGAAAACGGGGTAGTCAGCACCAGGTCACCCGGGCGAATATCCGCGGCGCGTACGCACAGGTGCAAACCCGCTGTACCGGAGTTAACCCCGATCGCATCGTGAGCACCGGTGTAGCGGGCAAATTCCCGTTCAAATTCGGTGATCTGAGGACCCATGCTCAGGTTGGGGGTATTCAACACGGAAAGTACCGCTTCGCGTTCAGCCGCGGTTAGATCAGGCAGGGACATGGGAACTAAAGGCTCAGGTTTTTTCATGAGTAATATTGTACTCTCTTCTATTAATGTAGAAAGCTGTGGTCTAAACCTGTGACAGGAGATCGATCGTACTTCGCACTGCCGTCACAACCTGATCAAGCGGTATCACATGCGACTCAGCGGAGGCACGCAGCTTCATCTCCACACCACCCTGTTTGAAAGCGCGTTCACTGATGGTGAGGCGCATCGGCAATCCGATCAGGTCTGCATCATTGAATTTGACCCCAGCGGATTCCTCGCGGTCATCCACCAGCGGTTCGAGACCCGCTGCCGTCAGCGCAGCCTCGACGCTCGCGGCAATGACGCCGGTATCCATTTCACGGCCGGGCAGCACCACCATGTGCACTGGGTAGGGAGCTATTGCAGCCGGCCACACCAGCCCGCGATCATCATTGTGCTCCTCCGCCACGCAGGCAAGCAGGCGCCCTACGCCTATGCCATAGGAGCCCATGATCACCGGCTGGTTGTTGCCATTCTCATCCAGGAAATTGCAATGCAGTGCATCTGAATAGCGCGTTCCGAGTTTGAAGATGTTGCCCACCTCCACCCCGCGCGCCAGCCGCAGGGGCGCACCACACTGCGGGCACCCATCGCCATCCCGTACCGCTGATATATCAGCGACAAGGTCAGCCGAAAAATCGCGACCGTAATTTACGTTGCGCAAGTGGTAGCCTGCCAGGTTGGCACCGGCTACCATATTGGGTGATCGTGGAACCAGATCATCCACCACCACCTTAACCCCTTTAAGACCGACAGGAGAGGCGTAACCGGGTACCGCACCGCTTGCGCGGATCTCCTCATCGGTGGCAGGACGCAGATCTCCAGCCTTCATCAGGTTGGCGACCTTGGTCTCATTCACTTCCATGTCTCCCCGCACCACAGCAAAGATCAATGCTTCATGTCCGCCGTTCTCAGCAGAAAAATGACCCATGAAGAAGACCGCCTTGGCTGTTTTTGCTGCGGGCACGTCAAGAAAAGCCGCCAGTTCTTCAATGGAGGAAGCGCCAGGGGTAGCCACCATCTCCAATGGTAAAGAATCCTCCTGCTCTGGCAGTGGTTTATGCATAGAAGCAACCTGGCGGTTGGCAGAATAGCCGCAGGCATCACAGAACAACAGGCTGTCCTCACCAATGGGTGTCAGGTACATATATTCATGAGCTTCCTTGCCGCCCATCATGCCCGTATCAGAGCGCACCGCCACTGTGCTCAACCCGCAGCGTTTGAAGATGCGGAAATACGCTTCATAATGCGCGCTGTACTGCCGGTCAAGGCCAGCCCAGTCCGCATCGAGACTGTAGGAATCCAGCATGATGAATTCGCGCACACGGATCAACCCGGCGCGCGGACGCGGGTCATCACGCCACTTGGTCTGCAGGTGGTAGATCAATGCCGGCAACTGGCGGTAAGAGCGGATCGTACCGCGCACAAGGTCGGCAACCACTTCCTCATGCGTCATTGCCAGCACCATATCATGGCCGTTCTTGTCTGTAAATCGCCCCATTTCGCTGCCGATCTGGTAAAAGCGCCCGGTTTCCTTCCAGATGTCCGCTGGTTGCACGACGGGCATCAGGATCTCCTGTCCGTCAAGCGCGTTCATCTCTTCGCGCATGATCGTCATGATCTTATTAATGACACGATAGGCCAGCGGCAGGTAGCTAAAAATACCAGCACCCAACTGACGGATAAAACCGGCGCGGACCAGCAACTGATGGCTGACCACCTCGGCTTCAGAGGGTGTCTCCCGCAAGGTTTGACTGAAAAGACGGGAAAAATGCATGATTATTGTCTCTTGATAGGATTTATCAGATCAACATGAGCCATGTGGCGGCCGCCCTCAGCAAAGCAGGCGCAGCCACGTGGTAGGTCTTGCGCATGATCCATCCGAGCAGAAGACCCTGTACCAGCGCGATGACCAGCTGAGGCCATTCGGTCGCGAATGAAGTAAACACGGGGTTGCCGGGTAGTTGCCACAGAACATACAAAAACGCCGTCGCAAGCCAGCCCCAGGTTTGCCCCAGGAAGGACATCAGGCGCAGTTGAATGTAACCGCGGAAGATCGTCTCCTCCACCACACACCAGACCAGTATCACAAACAGCAGGCTGCCCTGTTCTGTAGACACTCCCTGCAGAATAGTGAGGAACTTGCCACGCAGGAAGACGACCAGGAGAACCAGTAACACACCCATTGTGAGGCTGGTGCGCGTGTTGTCTTTGCTCCAGCCGATGCTCTTGGGCGGCTGACCGCGCACAATGAGCAGGACGAGCAGTGGAAGGAGTGAAACAACCGCGATCAGCATGCGCTGTGCGACCTCTCCGCCCTGTAATTCCCCGGCAAAGTTGAGCAGGAAATCAAATATACGGTTGGAAAAGAATTGGAATGCAAAGAAGAAGATCAGCGCAAAAAGAATGAGCGCGAAAGTTGTCTCGCGGCGCGGAAAACGGAACTCGATGCGGCGGATCTTTTTAAACAACGGGCTTGTGCCCGCGATCATTACAACGGCGATCACACCCAGCCATTCGCTCAGGTATCCCAGCCAGTATTTCGTATCGATAGGATTCATTCGCCTGCCACCTGCCTGCCTTTCAGCGGTTTTTGCCCATCCTTAAGCTCAGGAGCCGGTTCATTCTCCACAGCTGCCGGTTCCTCCAACTCAAGTTCCACCTGCTCCTCCATGCGCACCTGACCGCGCAAAAATGCGCCTTCCTCGGTGGCAAATGCGATGGTCACCACATCCCCCCACACACGCCCGGTCGAACGTATCTCCAGTTTTTCCGCTGTCACGTTTCCGCGCAGCGCGCCCGCCACGATGACGTTGTTGGCGCGCAGGTGCTGGCAGGTGACCCGGCCGGTTTCACCGATCACCACCAGACCGCGGATGCGGATGTCCCCTTCAAAGGTCCCTTCAATACGGATACCACCCCGACCGCCAAGATTGCCGGACCAGTTAATGCCAGGGCCCAGTACCGAGGTGACGCGCTCGACCGGTTCAGGTTGTTTTTGTACTTCAGGGGTTGTCCTTTTGAACATAGCCTACCTCCACGGGTTAACGAATCCCGCCCCGTGGTTACGAAGCGGTGATAATGATCTAAATATCAGCAGCATCGCTGTGCGTTTATTTTACCATCCACCACACCCGCCCTGGTGCAGCATTCCTCCAGGTTTTCGCAGTCAATCCGACGGCCAGATCGCACCCGCACGTACGATGCCGTTCTCTGGTACATCCTTCTTGACTACCGCGCTGTTACCCACACGCGCACCGTCGCCTATGCGCACACCCAGGTTGACAGTGGCGCCCATTCCAATCAACGCGCGATCCCCCGCCTGTACCGCACCAGCCAGGATTGCCCCCGGCGAGACGTTCGCGTATTCTCCCAGCACGCAATCATGCGAGACGATCGCGCCAGTATTAACGATCGTGCCGAATCCCACATGCACGTCGCTGCCGATATAGGCATTGAAGAATATTTGGCAGCCCTCGTCGACGATCGCGGTAGGTTCGATGAACGCGCGCGGATGGATCACTGTGACACAGGTAAACCCGGCATCGGCCAGCCTGCTGTACACAGCCAGGCGCGGCGTGATGCTGCCAATACCGCCGACTGCGTTGACCGCCTGGTAGATCCCTTTGCGGCGCAGCATGGGCAGAAGCTCCCCACCTCCCATCACGTTTTCCCCCAATATGCGTGTTCCGGCAGGAATTCCATCATCCAGGATCCCGGCAATCGTATATTTGCCTGCTGCCCGGATCAGGTCAATCAACGACTTGGCATGCCCGCCGCCGCCGTAGATGATCAACTTTGTCGGGTCATCCTCTTCCACTCCGGGAGCAAGCAGGTCAGCGATCATTTTTTCGGTGACCAACCTGCCTTTGGGCAGGGAATTAAGGTCCAACTGATGCTGGCGCGCCAGGGTCAGCGCAGGCCGGGTGATACGCAGGTCCGTCGGTAATTCAACGGCGTGCTCAATTTTCTCTTCGCTGACGTCGTCATTCTCCACTGGCATGATTTGATCTGCGCTGATCGTCAGATAACACAACCGTTCGCCAGCCTTGATCGTATCACCCGCCTTGAAACGTAATCCGCGCACAAAACCATCCTGCTCGGCGGTCAGCTCGAAAGTGGATTTGGTCGTTTCAAAACAGGCCAGTACCTGACCTTTGCTCACCTTTTCCCCTTCTCTAATGGGGAGTTCCACCAACAGAGACTCCGGTTCGTTTGGATTGATCAGGGGTACCAGCACGGCTAAGGATTTATCGGTCATTTTCCAGCACCTTTCTCACTCCCAGCAGAATATCCTCCACCTGGGGTAGAACCTGCATTTCCAGCGTTGGCGCAGCCGGCACCGGCAGATCGCGCGCAGCAACGCGCCGCACAGTCAGTCCGCGCCCGGGCAGGCTTTCCTGCACACGGGCGATCACCTCAGCTCCCCATCCCAGCGTCAGGCTGCCTTCTTCCACCGTTACCAGGCGGCTGGTAAGATCAACCGAGCGGCTGACAACACCTGTTTCGAACGGAACAAGGCGGGTTGGGATAACCAGTTCGGTAAAGATCTCTTCCTCATAAGCCAGCTTGAGCTGCGCTTGGCGTGCCAGCTCAGCCATGTACCCGTAAGCGGTGAGCGTAACCTGCGGCGGAGGAGCCCCTTTCACACGGAGCGTGTACGTCAGAAAATCGATCTCACCTGTACTGCCTTCCAGAGTCAGGCTGATTTCCAAATCCGGCAGATCTTCCGGCGAATAGACCGGCAGCAGGTATTGCAGTTTGTTTTCAATGAACAGAACCGGATCATTCGTCCGAAGAATGATGCCTTGCAGCAAATCACCCGGAGCCTGGTGCAATTTGTCATCCACCAGGTTGACCGGTGCCACCAGGGTCAAGCCGGGCACCCCCATGAACAGTTTCTCCAGCGTCTGGGAATGCGTGGGACCATAGCCGCGCCGCCCGCCCATGGGAGCACGGATCACCAACGGCAGGTTGACCGTGTTGTTGTACATCCAGCGAAACTTGCTGATGTGATTAACCAGCTGATCAGTGACCAGCGTTGTGAAATCGCCAAACATGATCTCCAGCACCGGCCGTAGCCCTCGTAAAGCCATTCCGGCGCTCAACCCGGCCAGCCCGGCTTCAGAGATCGGCGTGGTGAACACCCGTTCAGGGAACGCAGTGGAACAGCCGCGGGTCATCTTGAACGCACCACCGTAGGGATCAAGAATGTCCTCACCCAGTAAGTAAACACGTTCGTCCTGGTGTAAGGCGGATAACAAGCCTTTATTGAGGGAAGTCAGCACGGTCTTATCCATTCTGCCCACCCTCCAGTACTGCCGGCGGATCAGACAGCGCTTGTGCAAAGGCATAGCTGACTTCCTGATCGACTTCTCCTTCTACTGTTGTGAGTGCTGCAGGTGAAAGCCTTTGGCCAAGTATTTTCAACGGATCACGTATTTCCTGCAGCGCACGTAATTCGGTTACATCGCGCGTATCATCCCCCTTGGAGTGAGGGCCAAAGCGCACGGTGTGCAACAGCAGCGCAGACGGGAGTTGCTCCCGCCGCACAGTCTCTGCCGCCTTCACGGCGGCCTGGTGTATTTCATCTACATCACTGCTGTCCAGTTCGTTGACCGGGATCTCAAAGGCGCGGATGCGCTCTGCCAGCTGGCCCACCTGCACCATAGCGGTCGGGGTGGTCTGTGCGATGTGATTGTGTTCCACAACGATCAACAAAGGCAGCGACCAGAGCCGTGCCATGTTGAATGCTTCATATATAATGCCTTCTCCGAAGGTGCCGTCACCAATGAAAACCGCGACGATCGCACCGGTTTTGTTTTGTTTTTCAGCGAAAGCCATTCCGGTGGCGATGGGAACAATGCCCCCCTGCACGCCGTTCGAATAGAGGTTGCGCCAGTGAATGTGCTGCGACCCTCCGCGTCCCCCGCACACCCCACTCACCCGGCCCATCATTTCAGCGAAGAGCGCGCGCATATCGCCCCCGTAAGCCAGGAAATGCCCGTGACAGCGGTGATTGGTGACAATGATATCCTGCGGTTGCAGCGCGGAGATCACCCCCACGGCGTTGGCTTCCTGCCCGAGTGAAGTATGCGTGGTACCGGCGAACACGCCGCGTTTGAATTCCTCAAGCACGGTCTCTTCAAAGCGGCGGATGCGGTACATGGCGCGGTAAAACGCGAGCCCGTTATTAATCAAGCATGCCCCCACGTTAAATCAGCAGTGTATCGCCAGGGCTTTGACCGCCACGGTTCCGGAGCATAATGAATGCCAATTCTGGGCGAAGTGGTCACCGAAACATCATCCAAATTAAAACCTTCCTCGATAAATACCGGACTATCCTGCTCGCACAACATGACACCGTTCAACCTGCCATCGATCGCAAGTGCCTTGCACAAGCGCGCCGGACCTCTGCACCAGTCGGCTGGTTTTACACCTTCCCGCCGCGCTGCAATGAATTCCAAACCTTCTTCCGGATGGATCGCGCGCAGCAGCACCGCCGCGGGAAACCCACCTGGTCCGCAAACAGCGTTCAAGCACCAATGCATGCCGTAAGTAAAATAAATGTAAGCCCTGCCTGCCATTCCGTACATCACTGCGTTGCGATTGGTCCTGCCGCTGCGCGCGTGACAGGCCAGATCCTCCTCCCCGCGGTAGGCTTCCGTCTCGGTGATGATGCCGGAAACCCGCTGACCATCAACGCAGCGCACAAGGCGTTTACCCAGCAGATCGCGCGCAACATCGGTTACCTCCCGCAGGAAGAAATCCTCATCCAGACAAGTCATAAGGGTATTATACCCAAACGGCACTCCTGCGTGATCCGCAATCAACGCTGATTCTGAATAAAAAAAAGCACCCTGTTGGGTGCCGGTCAAGTTGTCTCTAATTGCCATTAAATATTTTGGCGGGAGAAATATCGCGGTGCAACGTCCTGGCCAGTCCATCCACCAGGGATACCCGCGGCTCATAACCAAGCCGCTCCTGCGCCAGGTGAATATCTGCGCACAAACGACTGAGCCCGCCTTCATTGCGCGGATTGTAGACCACTTCCGGATGTCCACCTGTTACCTCTATGGCCAGGCGAGCCAGTTCCCGGATGCTGGTTTCGGTTCCACTGCCCACGTTGATGGTCAGGTTGTTCACCTCAGGGGCAGTTGCGGCTGATACCATAGCCGCTACCACGTCATCTACAAAAACATAATCCCGCGTCTGGTTGCCGTCGCCGTGCACGACGATGGTGCCATTCTCCCAGGCCTGCCGCAGGAAACTGGGGATGACCGGTGTGTGCACCGGCGGGATATGCTGACCGGGGCCGTAGGCGTTAAAAACCCGTAAACAAACCGTTTCAATCCCCCACAGGCTTCCGATGGATTTTACGTAATACTCGGCAGCAATTTTGGAGACAGCGTACGGCACACGTGGATTGGGTATGACACCCTCGACCACCGGTTGCACCGGCTGGTTGCCGTACACCGTGCCGGATGAGATGAATACGACGCGGCGAACGCCCACATCCCGCATGGCTTCCATTAGCGTGACGGTTCCCCCTACATTAACATGGTTGTATTCCCGCGGATAAAGTACAGACTCCGGTACGCTCACCTTGGCAGCCAGGTGATAAACGCAATCGACCCCCTGTAGCATCGACCATAACTTTGGACGGTCGTTTACATCACCCCGCGAGAATTGCACAGCCGGGTCAAGCACTTTTTGGTCGCCGGTGGAAAGATCATCCACACCAACGACAACATCACCTCCCGCCGCCAGGCGGTTGGCCAGTGCAGAACCTAAAAAGCCGGCTGCCCCTGTGATTAGAAATCTCATAATTGGTAATTCGCTGCCTTTGTGATGTGAATTATAGCATTAACCGGCATGCGCCAAGCCATGCTCACTGCCTACCTTTTTCGCCCGCAAAGCTTGTTTTTCAGCTTCGGTCAGAAAAGCAATTGTGAGTGCGTTTTCCTGCGCCTCGCGGATCATTGCGGGGGTCAACCCGGCTTTAGGTGCTGCCACCTCGTATTCATAATGCAGATCGATTGCGCTGATGCCCGGATCATCGGTATTGATCGAAGCCAATATGCCCTTATCAATGAAGAGACGCATGGGGTGGGAGGGATAATCGGACACCGTGCTGGTTTGCACATTGCTGGTCAGGTTGCACTCGATGCCGATCCCCTTATCGCGAAGGAAATCCAGTAGCTTTGGGTCTTCAGGCGCATGCACGGCATGACCAATGCGCTCCGCACCCAGTTCAGTGACAGCCTGCCATATCGACTGCGGTCCGGCAGCTTCCCCGGCGTGCACGGTGATATGCCAGCCGGCATCGCGCGCCTTTTTAAAATGTGCCGTGTACCATTCGCCCGGGAAGTGCGCTTCATCGCCGGCCAGGTCCAGCCCGGCGAACTGGTCAGCGAAGCGTAACTGGGCATTCAATTCCTTCATGGCGATGTCGGGTCCGTAATGGCGGGAAAGAATGCCCAACTGGTTGACCTTGATGTCGAAATCCCGCTCCCCTGCCCGAATGCCGTCGATAACTCCCTCCACCACTCCTTCCGGCTGGAGGTGGTGCGCCTCAGCCATGAACCAGGGACTGTAGCGCAATTCGATGTAATCGATGCCTTCGTTGAACGCGTCCTCCACGTTTTCATACGCCACACGCCTGCACGCTGCATAATCCACCAGCACACCGGTCATCCATTCGAACTTTTCGATGAACTTCATCACCCCCGGTTGAGGGGTGGAAACCTGAACATAAGGGCGTAGACCCTCCAGGGTTTTCGCGGGCAGAGGCAGATTGTGCAGCAGCCCTAGCTCAAGGATCGTCGAAAGGCGAATGCTGCCATCCAGATGGCGGTGTAATTCAACCAGGGGAATATCAGTAGAAATCATAAACCAACTTCCTTGATCAAGGATTTTGTAATGTGTGCAGCTGAATGTCCAGCTCACCAGACCAATTGACGATCTCGTTCAACGTCTCTTGCGGGGGATAGGAGAAATACAGAGTACCTTCCTCAACCTGACCGGTAAGGTCGATCCCGCTCCAGAAGATTTCCGTGCCGGGGGGCAAACGACCCAACAATGTCTTGAGGTCTTCCAGATTCGTGACCGAGATCTTGATAAATCCCTCCTCCAGGATGTTTTCAGTTGAGGTGATCTCTGCAAAGGATTTACTACGATTGGTACCGGCAATGAGGGTGAATACCCATTCCTCACCCGCCTGCCAGGAATAGAGCTCATAACCTTTGACCGAATCCGGGAGCGTGGAGGGGATCTTCTGCCAGTCCGGGGATGCATAGTCCGACGCGGAAACCGTTCCATTCTCACTGGTAGTGGGAAGGGATTGACCACAGGCGCTTACGAACATCGCACCGATCAACATGCTGATGCAGACTCGCAGGATGTTCTTCCACATGTCAACATCCTCCTGAGCGATCACGCATATTAACATTTTTTGACATCAACACAATTTCAGGCCGGGTCACCCAACCATCCTGCTGCCAGAAAGCCAGCCCGACCTCGTTCGTCCCGTAGACCATGATGTGACATTTGTGTATGTCCAGATCACGCAATTTGACAAAAACACTTGCAACCAGATCCCTGCCAATACCGCGGCGGCGGTAATCTGGATCGACCGCGAGGTGATACAGGTAACCCCGCCGCCCGTCGCTTCCGCACAGGCAGGTGCCAACGAGCAGCGCGCCATCCCGGGCAATGGTGCTCAAACCGGGATTGCGTTCCAAGAAGCGGGTCAGCGGTACTTTTTCGTCCGCGTCGCTTAACCCCATCCCCGGGCAGCGCTTCCACAATGCCAGCGCTTCCTCGTAATCCTCCGCGGTCATCTCACTAATCTGAATGCTCATCTGTACCTTCATCGCTTACAAAAATCTTTGTCAGCGGGTCTGTTTTTGACTTTGCCCGCTCTGACTCCAGGAAAGGACCCCAATGCACCCGTGATGCCTCGTATTGGGTACGGGGTGCTTTTTCTTCAGCCGGGTAACCAAGGTAGATCAGGTTAAGCGGGGTCACGCCATCCGGTAAATTCAAGATGTCACTGACCTGGCGTTTGTACATGTTGACCGGGTGGATACCCACCCACACCGAGCCCAGCCCGAGTGCAGTTGCAGCCAGCAAGATATTTTCAGTCGCAGCGCTGCAATCCTGCACCCAGAATTTCTCCCCCACCTTGCCTTTCTGCATTCGGGTACTGCCCAATACGCAAATTGCCGCTGTAGCATTCATCTTTCCAAACATGATTCCGCGGCGGAATTTGTCCATCACTTCCTTTTCTGTGATGACTACGAATTCCCAGGGCTGCGCATTCATCGCACTGGGTCCTGCCATGGCCGCTTCCAACAACAGTGTCAGTTTTTCCGGCTCCACCGGCCGATCTGTAAAACGGCGGATGCTGCGGCGCTTCAGAATCACATCAATGAAATCAGTCATCATTCTCTCCAATATTTTTTTCCTGAGCTGGGAATGCATCCCCCGACACCAAATGAACATGCAGGTGCGGAAAGGTCTGGTAATTACCGCCATTCATGATAAGGCGGTAACCCGTATTGGTCAATTGATACTCCCGGATCATGGACTGAGTCAGTTCGATAAATTCCTGCATCACTGCCATATCCGTGTGGTCTGGCTCTACCGACAACCAATCGATCACCGGTTTTTTGGGAACAAGGATAATATGTACAGGATAGGCTGGATTCGGATGATTGAACACCATCCAGTGCGCGGTCTGGTGCAATGGTTTTACCGGCAAGGCAAAGGCCGCATGTTCCAAACCCCAACTGAATATTATTTGGGCTGGTTTCCAGTTCATCAATTTACTTAATTTTAAATTGATCATATACCGCAACATCATTTGATTCTTAGATTAGGTAATTATACGGTTAATTGAAACCCGGTGAGTTATCGGATTATAATTAGGAGAATAATTGTCTAATTAAACATGGAGAGATCAGGATTGCTGAAAAAACTTGAACGGGATTACCAGATCGCCTTTTTATTGAGCCTCTTCACCATTCTTGCCAACCTGGTGGAAGGGGTCTTTTCCACAATTCTTGGCCAACAGGATGGCACACTGGCGTTATTTGGTTTTGGCCTGGACAGTTTCATCGAAGTGATCTCCGCGGTTGGGATTTCCACGATGATCCTGCGTATTGCCAGGGAATCGGATTCACCCCGATCCAAATTTGAGGTGACAGCGCTTAAGATCACGGGGATCAGCTTTTATCTCCTCACTGCGGGTCTCGTATTGACCGCGTTGTTGAACCTGATGAACAATGCCAAGCCCGAAACCGCGGTCAGCGGGTTGATCATTTCTCTCATATCTCTTAGCGTGATGGTCTTTCTTTACAGGGCAAAACTCCGGGTTGGCCGCAAACTCAATTCTGACCCGATCATTGCGGATGCCAACTGCACCAAGGCTTGCATTTACATGTCTTTGGTGCTTTTGGGGTCCAGCCTTATCTACACATTAACCGGTCTCGCCTTCATCGACACTCTTGGCGCGATCGGTATCGCCTGGTTCTCGTTCGGTGAAGGGCGCGAAGCATTCGAAAAAGCATCGGGTAGAGAAACTTGCGCCTGTTCCGATTAGAAAATTGTGTAGTCTATCGATTCTATTGTCTTACTTTGGCCTGTTCCATGCCCACCTGTCTTCCTCCTTTTCCGGATCAAGGAACAACGGATCCAAATCCGGGGCGGTCAACCTTCCCCTGGACTTCCACATCGAGGAAGCCAATTTTGCCGGATCGGTCTTTACACCCTGAGTGGTGAAGTACTCACAGATTCGCTCCACATCCCGGGTAAAGATGCGGTACGCATTGTGATTCTCGTCCGGGTTGATTGCCTGTGGAAAATCGATCAACTTGATACTGCCCTGCCAGTAGAGAATATTGTACGCTGACAGATCCGCGTGCACCCGGTTGAAACGCAGCATCAATTCAATATTGAATGAAACACGTTCAAACAGTTGCCGCGCTTCGGTACTACTTAAAGTAACCGAGTGCAGTGTCGGTGCTGATTCAAACTCATCCCCAACGAAATCCATCAGGATGGCGTTATCTGAACTGGCATACGGCCGCGGCATATCCACACCTGCATCTGCCAGCAGCTGCATGGTTCGGTATTCGTGCCCGATCCACGAAGAATGCAGCAATACCTGACCATAAGTTGTGCGTTTTCTCATTGCGTGCAACGAGCGGTCATCAATAATGACCTTTCCTGCAGCGTCCAATTGGTCGCGTCCCTCACGATAAAGGTGATCTTTCTTTAAATTACGGAATTGGCGCGGTCGGTAGATCTTTGCCGCCAGCAGATGTTGCAGCGCAGTTGCCGGCCTGGAACAAAGGTAGACTGTGGCTTCTTTCCCTCCGTTGACCATTTTCAGGATATCCTCTATCCAGTCCTGCTGGTAAAACTCGTTGATCGAACCCAGCAGCCATTGTTTTTCATGGCGCGAGGCATGGTAGGTGAAAGGGTAATCGGTTTCCTCGAATGGAGTCACTGTCCTTTCAATCTGTTGAGAGCCGCGTTGGGTCAACAGTCTTTTTCCTTTTCTGCGTACTTCGTTGCGGCGTACCTTAAGACCCAGCCCTGTGTTTGTTTCGAGGTCATCCAGGTCAGTGATCATCTTATGATTCATTTTTCTTCTCTTTCATTTTTCTATACAGCTGTTTCAGGTTTATCAATCCGGTTTAAACAAAAAAGCCACAGATGCGGTGCACCTGTGGCAGATAGAGTAACAGGATTTAAAGCCGGTTCCTCACAGGAGGCACGCAAAGATACAATCGGTTTTCACGGTTGGTTGATCTCATAATTTTTCGTCCTCCTTTCCAGCGATATATTAAACCTAGTCTACCCATGTTAACTATTTTCGTCAAGTCACCTGGAGAGGCTTATCGGTATTGAAAACTGTGGTCGGACTGGTCGGAATATACTATACTTTCCTTATCCAATACTAATGCCGACTTACAACCTCTCTCAAACCTTTTCTTCGCTCAAACACCCGAACTTCCGCCTATGGTTCAGCGGGCAGATCGTTTCATTAATAGGCACTTGGATGCAAGCGACCGCGCAGGGTTACCTGGTGTATGAGCTGACAGGATCCCCCATCATGCTGGGTATCGTTGGGTTTGCCAATGGCATCCCGGTGTGGTTGTTCTCGTTATACGCCGGCATCATCGCTGACCGGATCTCGCGCAAAAGATTGATCATGATCACCCAAGGTTCCATGATGGTTCTGGCATTCATTCTTGCGATACTGACGTTCACTGATGCCATCCAGGCATGGCATATTGTGATCATGGCATTACTGCTGGGCACGGCCAATGCTTTTGATGCGCCGGCACGTCAATCCTTCGTGGTGGATATGGTCCCCCGGGATGATCTCACCAATGCCATCGCCCTTAACAGTTCCGTGTTCAACCTGGGCACCATCATCGGACCCTCTGTCGCGGGATTGGTTTACGCCTGGCTTGGACCAGCCTGGTGTTTTACCATCAATGGAGCATCATTCATCGCTGTTTTGATCGCCCTGGCCAGGATGCGCATTGCGCCGCGACCGCCAGTACTGAATACAGAGCGATCGATCAAGCGCAACCTTACCGAGGGACTGCGCTACGCGTTTGGAGATAAGAATATCAGGGTACTGCTGATCATGTTGACAGTCTCCGCTGTGTTCGGATTCGGTTTGCTCAACCTGATGCCCGCGTGGGCGACCCATGTACTGGGCGGGGATGTGCGCACCAATGGCCTGCTGCTTTCAGCACGCGGGGTGGGCTCACTGATCGGCGCACTTATGATCGCTTACCTTGGTGCGCGTATTGTACGCGGAAAACTGTGGACCCTGGGCAGCCTGGTGATGCCCGTTGCCCTGATCATCTTTGCGCTTGTTCGTACCCTGCCGATCTCGCTGCTGATGCTGGTGGTAATAGGGTGGAGCCTGATGTCTGTAATGAACCTCACCAACGCCCTCATCCAAACCCACATCCCTGACGAACTGCGCGGTCGGGTAATGAGCGTGTACATCCTGCTCTTCCAGGGCGGCTTTCCGATCGGCGCGTTGGTCGCGGGTTACCTGGCGGGCATCACCAGCGAAGCCCTCACAGTGTTTGCCTTTGCATGCGTGATATTGGTGGTGGCCGTCGCCATCCAGGTACGACAGCCTTCCATCCGTGATTACAATTAATGCTGCCCCGCAATGCGAGCGATTCATTCAACCTCCCTCTCACTTGATTGTGATTTTTTCTCATCCAAACTTTCTAATGTATCTCTAAGAATGGTCACTTATAATAGGACTATTAATGTCAGATTATAGTGAGGGAAAAATGGACGGGAATATTATCAACTTAAAGAAAGATCGAATCACGCCAGAGAAACTCTTTTACTCCAGGCGCAAATTTCTGCAGCTGGCTGCAATGTTCGGGACAGCGTACGCGCTTGCCGCCTGCGGTATTGGAGAAGATTCGGGTTCAACGCCGGAACCAATCCCCACTGTCACGCCCGAAATCCCTGCAGCGAACGGTTTGAGTACTCCGTTAGAGAAGATCACCGGTTTCACGAATTTCTATGAGTTTTCGACGGATAAATTTGAACCGACCAAATTAGCCCAGGAATTGCAGACTTCCCCCTGGCCGATCGAGATCAGCGGACTGGTCGAAAAACAGCAAACCATAGACGCGGCAGACCTGATCAAAACCTACGGTGGTGAAGAACGAGTTTATCGCATGCGCTGCGTGGAAGGCT
>DIWL01000043.1:0-927 GCA_002428455.1 Anaerolineaceae bacterium UBA6107
TGAATACCAGCCTGCGCTGACCGGTTAATCCGCCGCTCTGCGGTGTGACCTGTGTGCTACAATTCTAACCAGGAGGACCTGCCCTATGGAGAGAACTGTACCGAAAAGCGCAAGCGACGAAATTGACCTTTACCTGCGGACGATCTATTCCCTGCTGCGCTCTTCCACTGAAGTGCAGATCCGTACTTTGGAAGAGGTGCACGCTGGCATGAATTCGCTGTTGCATCCGGATGCGCGCAAGACCACACCCGATACATCCGCTTTTATTTATTCCAGCCTGCGCCTGCCGGACTGCATCACCGATGTGCGCTCCATCGTGCTCGGGCAAAGCGCACCGGTATTCGCCAGGCACGGGTACAGGGAGGTGGAATCCTGGCAGCAGGTTACCGCCCGCGCACGCCGCCGCACAACTTACTATGATGGCAAGGGCACACTGGCTGTTTATATCGCCAGTCGATCAGACATTGAGGATGTCATCCCCACATTGACCGCCTTTCAGATCGAGTGGAACAAAATTCATCAGCTCCTCAATGACTGGAAGCTGCGCTCATGGGACGGGATCGATGATCCCTCCAGCCGCGCTTTTCAGGACCTCTCACGCCAGTTGGAGATCAGCGTGGAGGATATGCTGCGCTTGAAAGCCGTGTGGGGTGATGAGTTTTCTTCAATAATGCAAAAGATCGCGGCACTGCGCTGCAACTTCGGGATCCGCCTGCTTGGCGGTTCGTTAAGCGAGTACTGGCGGGCAACCCGCATGTGGTGGCAGAATATCGAACACCAGGTACCGCAACTGGCTGACCGCCCGGTTTACTTCGTTTCCAGCAACACCCACAGCCTGCCCAACCTGCTCACCGGTTATGCCTTGAACCTGAAGGATGAACTGCTGCACTTCCTGGAAGGCAGCGAAAACCGGGACCTCCTGCTTGA
>DIWL01000043.1:1064-2617 GCA_002428455.1 Anaerolineaceae bacterium UBA6107
ACGACGAGAATGCTGACTTTCTAAAAAATTCCAACGCCTACGTAGTCAATATCGACTATCCGCTTGGATTGGGTGCTTATAACGTTCTTTCCAAGATTGCCGAAAATATCAGTGAAATCCTGGGTGTTTACAGTATGGGTAAAGCAGCTACCTTAAATGGGGTTATAGGTGACATTATGATCCCCAGTGTGGTGCAGGACGAACACTCGCAGAATACTTACCTGTTCCAAAATACCTTTACCGCCCCCGATGTGACCCCCTGGCTGATGTTTGGAACGGTGCTGGATAACCAGAAAGCACTCACCGTACCAGGCACCTTCCTGCAGAACGCCAATATGATGGATGTGATGTACCGGGAAGGATACACGGATATTGAAATGGAAGCCGGCCCTTACCTATCGGCGGTCTACGAGATGACCCGCCCAAAACGCCACCCCGTTAACGAGATCGTCAATCTGCAGGGCGCCAATTTTGATGTTGGCATCCTGCACTACGCATCGGATACACCGTTGAGCAAAGGCCGCAACCTTGGCGCCGGGGCACTTTCCTATCGGGGAATGGATTCCACCTACGCTGCTTCGATCGCCATTCTGCGCCGAATCTTCACTCTCGAGAAGAAGCGCCTGACCTAGTCCATTTACCCGCTTTGCGGCTACATACGCATACGCCAGTCGTGCCTGCCTTTGCGGTATAATCGAACCACGGAGGTTGCATGGAAATTACCTGGTATGGACATTCCTGTTTTCGATTAACCGAACGAAGCATGGCCACTGTGGTGACCGATCCCTATGACCACAAGCAGGTCGGTTATGAACCACTCAAAATAAAAGGGGATATTGTCACGGTCAGCCATAACACCCCCGGTCACAATTTCACCTGCGCTGTAAAGGGTCAGTCTATTGTCATCGATGGGCCCGGGGAATTCGAGATTGGCGGGGTCTTCATCACCGGCGTCCAGACCAACGGACACACCAAAAAACTGGAAGATGGACCGCGTAATACCATGTTCCTCATCGATTACAACGGCTTGAACATCCTGCACCTGGGCGACGTCAACCGGGTTCCCAGCCAGACCGAAGTGGAATCTCTTGGACCGGTCCACATCGCGCTTGTGCCGGTGGGAGCCGGCGGCAGCCTGACCGCGATGAAAGCCACCGAGGTCATCAGCCTGCTTGAACCGAATATCGTCATCCCTATGCACTATGCCACACCGCACACAGGCAATACAGCAGTCAAACTGGAACCCCTGTCGCGCTTCCTGAAAGAAATGGGTCTCGGAAACCTGGAAAGCGTGCCATCACTCAAAGTGCCCAATGTAAACGCGCTGCCTGATGAGACAAAGGTAGTGGTTTTATCGTATCAACTCAACAACCAGTAAAGAACATGGACCAGGATCATCCGATCAAAATCATCATGACATGGGATATCTCTCCTGAACATGAACAGGAATACTTCGAGTTCGTCATCCGTGAGTACATCCCCGGGGTGCAACGCCTGGGGTGTGAGCTAACAGATGCCTGGGCTACCGTTTACGGCACCAAGCCGCAGATCAC
>DIWL01000043.1:2625-11503 GCA_002428455.1 Anaerolineaceae bacterium UBA6107
CCATCTGGGTATCAGAGATCATGCTGCAGCAGACCCGGGTGGATACAGTAATCCCTTACTTTGAACGCTGGCTCCAACTGTTTCCGGATATTTCCTCCCTCGCCGCAGCTTCCGAACAGGCGGTATTGAAAGCCTGGGAAGGGCTGGGTTATTATTCACGTGCCCGCGCCATGCACAGAACTGCCGGATTGCTGGTGGAGAAGTTCAATGCCCGCCTGCCGGACGATCATGACGCATTAACCAGACTTCCCGGTATTGGCCCGTACACAGCTGCAGCCATCGCGTCCATCGCCTTCGGGCGGCATCACGCGGTGGTGGACGGCAACGTGAAACGGGTCCTAGCCCGTTTGCTGCCGTATACGCAAGCGGTTAACACTCCACCAGGCGAGAAGGTTTTACGTGAGATCGCGCACAGCCTGCTCCCAGCCAAAAACACTGGTGATTACAACCAGGCAATGATGGAACTTGGCGCGCTCATCTGCCTGCCGCGCAACCCCAGATGCGGCCAATGCCCGGTCTCATCCTTGTGCGCCGCTTACAGAGAAAACCGGCAGTCCGAACTACCCGTGATGAAAGAGAAAGCAGTCGTTCCCCACATCACGGTAACCGCCGGAGTCCTCAACCAGGATGGCAAAGTGCTGATCGCCAAGCGGCCTTCCAGCGGCTTGCTGGGCGGGATGTGGGAATTTCCGGGCGGAAAAGTGGAAGCGGATGAAACGCATGCCCAGGCACTGACCCGTGAATTGCACGAGGAACTGGGCATCACTGCCACGGCCGGCGAACTGCTGGGTGAATATCACCATGCTTACACACATTTTCGTGTAACACTTTTTGCTTACCATGCCAGTGTTGTTTCCGGAGAGATCAAAGCGCTCCAGCCGAGTGAGCTGCAGTGGGTGCAGATTTATGACCTGGAGACATACCCCATGGGTAAGATCGATCGCATGATCTCACGCGACCTGGTCAGGTTGGAGGGGAAAGATGGATGAGTATGAGATTCGACGTGAGAGGATGGTCACCGAACAGATCCAGCAGCGTGGTATCACCAGCGCTGCCGTCCTGCAAGCGATGCGCGCGGTACCCCGCCACCTTTTTGTTCCGCCGGAATTGAGAGAGAACGCTTATAGCGATTACCCGCTGCCCATCGGCTGCAGCCAGACCATCTCGCAGCCTTACATTGTCGCTTTCATGACCAGCCTGCTCAACCTCACCGGCATAGAAAAGGTGCTCGAGGTCGGTTGCGGTTCCGGTTACCAGGCAGCTGTGCTTTCCATGCTCGCGCGTGAGGTGCACACCACCGAGATCATCCCGCAGCTGGCTGCCCGGTCAGCGCAGACACTCCGTGAGCTTGGTTACGGGAATATCATCGTACACCAGAGCGATGGATCTCTCGGCTGGCCGCCTGCCGCCCCATATGATGCCATCCTGGTAACCGCCAGCGCGCCTAAGGTCCCCGCGCCCCTGCTGGAGCAACTCAATCCACATGGGAGCCTGGTGCTCCCCGTTGGAGGTAGAGGTACGCAGTGGCTGGAGCTCTGGCAGCAGGAGCACGGCGTCTGGCAATCCGAGGAAGTCATGCCGGTTGCCTTCGTACCCCTGCGCGGTGCGCAAGGCTGGGCAGACTGGGACGATCAATAAAAAACTCCCCCGGCGTAATGACATCGGGGGAGGTAAATCGGAAAAACCGATCAGTTTCTGTTGATGTTCACCAGTACCATTGGCCGGCGGCGGGTTTCGTTGAACAGGTAATTCGATACCAGCTGTTCCACATCCTTCTGCATGTGACCGTTCGCCCGTGAGGCAGTATCGGCCACGCGCTTGCCCAACTTGGCAAGCAGGTCTCCGCTTTCCGTGTGAGCGATGAAGCCGCGGGTAATGAATTCAGGATCGCGGCGGGGCTGGCCGGTGTTCTTGTCGATGTCGAGGTTCACGATCATGATCCCGTCTTCCGAGAGCACTTCACGATCACGCATGACCGCGGCGCTCACGTCTCCAACACCGGAGCCATCAACATACACATACGAGGCAGGTACTTTTTCCGCCAGGCGCATACGTTTGTTGTTGAACTCAACGCTTTGACCATTCAGGATAACGGCAATATTTTCCTGTGGAATGCCGATCTCGGCCGCCAGGCGCGCGTGCTGCTTGAGCTGACGCAGCTCCCCATGAATGGGAATGAAGAATTTTGGCTGCGTGAGGTGCATGAGCAGCTTCATTTCCTCCTGGCTGGCATGCCCTGAGACATGCACCGGCGCGATTGCTTCATAGATCACATTCGCACCGCGTTCCAACAGCCGGTTGATGGTACGGTACACGTTCTCTTCATTGCCGGGGATTGGGCTCGAAGAAAGCACGATCGTGTCCCCGTCCTTCACATCAAATGACCGTTGTGTGCCGGTGGAAAGCCTCCCCAGGATGGAAGTTGGCTCTCCCTGGGATCCGGTGCACATAATGACCACTTCGCTGTCCTTCATGCGCAGGGCTTCTTCCAGGTTGATTAGCAACGCGTCCGGCAGATTGAGGTAACCCAACGAGCGTGCGATCCTGGCATTGTCCGTCATGCTTACGCCGGCGAAAGCCATTTTGCGGTTGTGATGCAGGGCAGCATTGCCAACCTGCTGCATGCGCGACACCAGTGAAGCAAAACTGGCGACGATAATGCGCCCTTTAGCTTCGCGGAAAACCTTATCAAACGCGTCATCTATTACACGCTCTGATGGCGTCCAGCCTTTGCGCTCGGCATTGGTCGAGTCAGCCAGCAGCGCCAGCACACCGCGGCGCTGGAACTCTGCCAGCTTCGCGTAGTCTGTCGGCCAGTTGTCCACCGGGGTGTGATCAAATTTGTAATCACCGGTATGTACAACCAACCCGGCAGGAGTCTCGATGCCCAGCCCCACTCCATCAGGAATGGAATGGCACACGTGGAAGAAATCCACGGTGAACGGCCCGATCTTGCGGGTGTCGCCAGCTTTCACTGTCTCCAGCTTTACCTTTGCGGCCATGCCACTGCGCGCCAGTTTAACCTCCAGGAGCCCGCGGGTCAGCGGGGTGGCATAGATGGGCGCGTTGATCTCTTCCAGGATGTGCCGGATGGCACCGGTATGGTCTTCGTGTCCGTGCGTGATGATAATTCCCTTGACCTTATCACGGCGCTGGATGAGATAGGTGATGTCGGGAATGATGTAATCGATTCCGAGCATATCGTTTTCGGGGAACATCAGCCCGGTATCCACTACCAGTATCTGGTCGGCGTATTCGTACACCATCATGTTGGCGCCTACTTCGCCCAGACCGCCCAGGGGGATGATCTTCAAAGTCTCCCCGCGCGAATTTATTCTATTTTCATGTTTTTTCATTGTTTGTTACTTACCTTTCGTATTTAACTTATGGAACTGTCTTGATTTAACCGCATCGAAAGGTCTACCCTAAAGATTGCGGATGAGTTTGTTAAAAACAAATCCCGGCATTATGGAAATAGCCAGGGTTTGTGAGGATTCTTTTCTTTTGTCAGTACACTGCATCTCTGATTGCTCAGAGTAAAAGTTCAATACTTGTACAAAAAATTGTTTCAACCTGCTGCAAACCTGCAATTTGATAATGAACAATTCCAATAACCCAGTTATTATACCCCATTTTGTCCAATTTAACCGGATTACTTTCTGGAATTTTACCAATTTATCTTAAAGCAAGGTAATTTTCAATGGTTTTATGTACAAATGGATAGATACCCAAATCGATGTGGAGGACTTATGCTGATCAATACCCCCAAGAACAAACGTCTTTTCCTGGCAATACTGGCTGTGGTAGTGGGAGTCTTCATGGTTGCCGTGGCTCCCTTTCTGATCCAGACCTCGCTGGATAGAGTTATGCAAGCCCTGGTTAAAGTTTCGGCACAAAAACCGGCCTACGCCAGCGGGATCCCCGTTTTCTCGGTCCTTTACCCGCTATACCGTGGAATCATCTTTGTCAGCGGTATCACATTGATTGTGATTGCCCGCTCCATCTACCAGGGCAAAGAATGGACCTTCCCGGTGGGATTGCTGGCTTCTGCGTTCCCGGCTTCAGGTGGTATGTTTATGATGCTGCCCTACGTCAGCTTTGTGGACGGTCTGCCCCTGCCAATGCTCGTTTCCGTAACCGGTCTGCTTTTCTTCTTCTGCTTCATTCTATTGCGCAAGGTGGAAAAACTGCAAAAACTGGCTCAATTCCTCACGCTTACCTTTTGCGGGATCATGACTGCGCACGCCTTCGTTATCGGCGTGGGTGGAATTCGCCAGACGCTCACACGCCCTGAAAAACCGCTTTACAGTGGTCTCGAAGGCTGGGTGCTCGCCTGGTCAAGCCCGATCCAATTCATCAGCGTGATCCTGTTATTCTTTGCGATCTACAAGATCGCTGCTCGCAAAGTTGAGGGCTGGTGGATGGCGTTGGTGGCGGCTGTCTCGCTCGTGGCCATCAACATCCCCACCCAGATCATCCGCACCACCATGACTGCTGCCACTTCGGTAGATTATGTGATCGGTGCTGGGTTGAGCCTCGTCCTGCTGGTTATTCTGTTGATCCCCAGGTTCAAGGATGCCCTCTTCACAGTTGAATCCTGACCACAGAATAAAGTAAATCGCCTGTTTTGAAGATCAGGCGATTTGTTTTCCGTAGAGTCTTTCGCGGATCTGCAGCACCTGGCGCCGCAGCCGGTCATCCCTTTCGATCATATCCGCCACTTTTTCACAGGCGTACATCACGGTCGTGTGATCACGCCCCCCCATCGCCTCCCCGATCTGCGGCAGCGATACATTGGCTTCCTGCCTGAGCAGGTACATCACCACCTGGCGGGGCAGGGCAGCTTCCCGGCTGCGGTCACGCCCCATCAGTTTTTCCGGCGTGATGCCAAAAGAGGTCGCGACCACATCCACCACGTGGGCTGGTTCAAACGAGTTGCGCTGCGGCAGCAGGTCAGTTAATGCCACATTGACCAGGTCTTCGGTAAGCGGTTTACCGCGTAGGTCAGCGTAAGCCACCACGCGTGTTAGCGCGCCTTCCAGCTCGCGGATATTGGATTGGAACTGGCGAGCGATCATCTCCAGGATGGCTGGCGGTACAATATGCCTGGAGCGCTCAGCCTTTGTGCGCAGGATGGCGATGCGGGTTTCAAGATCCGGTGGTTGGATGTCAGCCGTGAGTCCCCACTCAAAGCGCGAACGCAGACGTTCTTCCAGTGTGTTCATGGCTTTTGGTGGACGGTCGGAGGAGATCACGATCTGCTTGTCCTGGCCGTGCAGGGTGTTGAAGGTGTGGAAGAATTCCTCCTGGGTGGATTCCTTGCCGGCAATAAACTGGATATCATCCACCAGCAGCACATCGCACCGGCGGTAGCGATCGCGGAATGCCTGCGTGGTGTGAGTCCGTATCGCGTTGATCAGATCATTGGTGAATTCTTCGGAAGAAACGTACAGAACCTGCTGCCCTTGTGCCCGGGAATAGTTGCCAATGGCATGCAGCAGGTGTGTCTTGCCCAGTCCCACCCCACCGTATAGGAAAAGCGGGTTATAAGCCTGTGCCGGGTTTTCCGCCACTGCCAGGCAGGCGGCGTGTGCCAGCCGGTTGGAGGAACCCACGACAAAATTATCAAAGCTGTAACGGTGATTGATGACGACAGGAGGATCCGGTTCCAATCGTGGAACATCAAGCGGTAATGTTTCGGCAGCCGGTTCGCGAACGGCCTTGTTTTCATAATCCTTGTGCCAGACGATGAATTCTACTTTTTGCGGTGATTCCATCAAACCCGTGAGGATATTGTTTACCGTACCAGTCAGGCGGGATTTCAGCCAGTCGCAGGCATAAGCGTTGGGAACACCAACCGTGAACTGGTTATCCTTGTAACTGACCAGTTCAGCGGGCTGCACCCAGGTATCAAAAGATGCCCGGGACATGTCCATTTGTAGTTGTCCAACTGCTGCCTGCCAGGCATTCTGATATTCCATCTTGCTCCTCCTGCAAGGTGCACGCGCGTAGACAGGGTATGGAGTACCCACCTTTCCGGTTTACTCCGGAGCGGAGAGAACAAAAATAATTCACCTGGGATGTTGCTTAGGCTTGCCCGAAGCTGCGATTAGCTTCGTCCGAACGCGTACAAGCATTCTAACAGAAAGGAGCAGGGCAAACAAGTCGAATACCCTACGCTAACCTAAAAGTTTTACAATCTTTAAGAATTGCTATCTTAAGAAAAGCGGGGAATCGGCAGGAAGCCCTCTTTTTGTTCCGATTATTTTAATCCCAACTAGTGCATTACAGGTCATAACCATACCCCCACATATAGTGGTTTTTCGTATAGATGGTCACGTAACACTCCATGTGGCGGTATATTATAAAATTTCAAGGCATGCCTTTTGTATATTATTGCACCGTAGAAATACAAAATCTGGCTTTTGATTTTTTTAACACTTGAAGTGAAATTCCTAACTCATTTGGACTTGCAATAGATCGATAACACGCTTACTTCAGCATAATCGCAGCTGCCCGTCGGGCGATCTCCACCGCAAAATTTGTTCCCCTGTCCCAGGGATAAACCTGCGACATACTGGCGAAATATAGTCCGTCCAAAGGGGTTTTGATAGACGGGATATTCTGCGAATGGTTCAGCAACGGTACTGGTTGCGCGTAATTTGTTCGTGACACCCAGCTGTTGGTGATCCAATCCGGTGAAAAATCCGGGTTGATGCGCTTGAAGCTCGGAATAAACCTTTCCAACAGCTCTTCTTTGGTGAACTGAAAGTATTCGTGTCCCGGTTCGAGGTAATCGCCGCAATAGATCAGGTGGCTACCGCCGAAGCGCTCTGCCGGCATGAAGTTGGTATGTTCGACCAGTGCCAGGAACGGAAACCCCGCGGACTTGGGCAGGTTATACCAGTAGTAACCCTCTTTCGATAACTGATGCTTCAACGCGATCACCATCACCACCGCGCCCATGCTCTTGAGTTCCAGCAGTCCTTTCAGGTATTCCTCGGGCAGCTGCGGTGCCATCCTGGCTAGCTGCGCCGGAGAAATGGTGACCAGTACTTTGTCAAATTCTTCTACATTGTCCCCGGTATGCACTGAAATCACGCCGTCTGTTTCTTTTTCAAGCCGCGTGACCCGCGTGTTGTAACGGAATTGCACATCCTTCTCTACAAGTATGCCAGCCATGTCATCCACAAAAGCCTGAAATCCTCCCATGTAGGTGGCCAGTTTTGTGGTGCGGGCATGCAACCGCGCCCACATCCATGCCATATTCACCTTTCCGGCGTGCTTCTCACTGAACTTGCCGATCACCATAGGTTCCCACATCTCACGGTAAACCTTTTCGCCGGCATATTTGCTCATCCACTCTGCCACGGTGGTTTTTTCCATCGGCTTCCAGTTTTTCGTCATTCGCAGGTAAACCCCTACCAGCCCGAAACGGATCTTGTTGATGCCGTAACCCAGCCCGGGATACAGCAACGCGCTGGGGATTGAATCGAAGGGATAGAACTTACCGTTGTGATACATGACAGTCTTGGGATTTAGGATCAGCACCTTATCCTGCAATCCCAGCTCTTGAAACAGGTGGAACATGTACTTATCCGAGGTGAACCAGTGATGATAGAACTTCTCCACGGACCAGTCCCAACCGGGTTCCTTGAATCCCGCCGCCAACCCGCCGGGTACGGCGTCCGCTTCAAAAACCGTCACGGAGTTGCCGGCCTTTACCAGGTCCAACGCCGCTGCCAATCCACCAAATCCTGCCCCGATGACTGCTACCTTCATGCCTTGTTCTCCTTGTTTGGATCTCCCTCTACCGCTTCTTTACGCATGGAGTCGTTCCACTTGATGCCTTCCCTGGTCATGAAATACGCTCCTACCAGTGTGACCGGCAGCCACAACGCCACGTGCAGCACCACGCCGTAGCCCAGCGCTTCAGCCCCCGGAACGTTGAAAGCCACCAACACCGCCTTGGTCACTGCCTCCCAGGTGCCAATGTAACCGGGCGCGGATGGGATGGTGGTCGCCAGGTTGGCGATACCATTCAGCAGCATCAGCGCAAAGAAGCTCACTGTAAAGGTAAACGCGTGCATCACGAACCAGTACTTGACAGTCTCCAGCAGCCAGATGATCACCGATGTCACAAAGACCATCAGAATATTGAACGGTGATCTGAGCGAAGCCAGGCCTTCGAGGAACTTCAACATGATCCCGGTGGTCTTCTCCCTGATCCGGACGGGCAGGAGGTGATCGATAAACCATCCGCCGATCCGCGCAGTGATCTTGGGAAACATGGCTGCCAGCAGGAAGATAATTAACGCAGCTGCGAAAATCCCCGCACCGATGAGCGCGAGGTTCTGGATATTCCCGACGAACCCGGATTCAAAGGCTGCCACCCTGGCCAGCGCGGGCAGGTTGAGAAACACGAACGCCAGCATCACCACCCCGTCAAAGATGCGCTCCACGATAACGGTAGCCAGCGAGGCCGAAATGTGCACACCTTCGCGCCTTTTGAGCACAACTGCACGAAGCACCTCGCCGGCCCGCGCCGGGTAGATGTTATTGCCCATGTAGCCGATGCAGGTGATGGGGAACATGACCCTGGTCGGCACTTTTTTGATCGGACCAAGCAGGTAATGCCAGCGCCAGGCGCGCACCCACAACCCCACAAAGAAAACCGCCACACCGGGGATGATCCACCAGTAGTTGGCGCTCTTTACCGCTCCCCAGAATTCACCCAGGTTGAGACCGCGTAAGGCGAAGTAGAGAAAAACCGCGCTGATGATTACGCCCAGCCAGAACTGCCATCGTTTCATAAGGGTGATTCTACCATGAAGACATTTCCCTGGTCCGGTTCCGAATTGACTCAAAACAAATCTTA
>DIWL01000028.1 GCA_002428455.1 Anaerolineaceae bacterium UBA6107
TAATCCTTGTATCATAATTAATGAGCGCATGAGGAATATGATAGACTGAATTTATCCTTGGTGGAGAAATTGATGAAATCAAGATCAATAATTCTGGGCATTTTGTGGGCTTTTTTATACCTGTTCCTGGTATTGACTCCCCTGTTTGTGATGCTGGCAACGCCCAGTCAGGCTGGCAGGGAGGTGTGGCGGGACTTGTCGGTCAGCCTGGGGTTTATCGGTTTGGCTATGATGGCGCTGCAATTTGTGTTAACTGCCAGGTTTAAATGGCTGAAAGCGCCGTATGGCAGCGACCTCGTCTATCATTTTCACCGGCAAATTTCATTTGTGGCGTTAATCCTAATCCTCTCACATCCCCTCCTGTTGTTCATCTTTTCCCCCCAAACCCTGGCATTATTGAATATCTTTTCTGCTCCGTGGCGCGCGCGTTTTGCAGTTGTTGCTGTGCTTTCCCTGATGGCGCTGGTAGTATTCTCCATTTGGCGCAAGAAACTAAAAATCGATTATTACTCCTGGCGTATCTGGCACGGTATTCTTTCGGTTCTGGCTGTTGGTGCAGCATTGGTGCATGTGGAAATGGCGGGTTACTACGTCAGTACGCCATTTAAGCGGGCTCTGTGGATTGTTTACACGGTGTTTTGGGTTGGATTGTTGCTATACACACGGTTGATAAAACCATGGTGGCTGACGAAACATCCTTATCGTGTTGTGGATGTCAACGAAGAACGCGGTAATTCATGGACTCTAACTCTGGAACCCTTTGGTCACAAAGGATTTAAATTCCACCCCGGTCAATTCTGCTGGATCAACCTGGGTTCCTCTCCGTTCTCTGAAAAGGAACACCCTTTTTCCATCTCTTCGAGTGCTGTCAAACCCGGACGGATCAGTTTTACCATTAAGGAACTGGGTGATTTCACCAGGACGATAAGGCATACAAAGGTTGGAGAATCAGTGTACGTCGACGGTCCTTATGGTGCGTTCACCACCGACAGACATGATCATGCTCGTGAATTTATTTTTGTAGCTGGTGGAGTGGGCATCACCCCGGTCATGAGTATCTTACGGACCATGGCCGATTGTGGTGAAACGAGGAAATTGGTGCTGTTCTATGCAAATCGCGATTGGGAAAGCATCACGTTCAGAGAAGAACTTGAAGAACTTAAAGGGAGACTTAATCTCCAGTTAATACACGTACTCGAAAGACCACACGATAATTGGGATGGAAAATCAGGTTATTTAAACAGGGAGATGTTAGAAGAGATTATTCCACCCGAATTATCGATAAACCAGGTGGAAGTGTTCCTGTGTGGTCCACCACCGATGATGCGAGCAGTCAACCGCATCGTGAGGGATTTGGAGATCTGGCCTGGTGATTTCCATTATGAACGGTTTGACCTGGTATAAAGGAGTGATCCCTTGAGGGAAACGCTATCTACAATTTTTGCTGTATTGATCGGGGTTATCAGCGTAACATTTGCGTTATTATTGGCATTAGTAAAAAGCGGTATTCTATGAGAGGAAAAGACAGATGAAAATAAAAGACATTATGACCAGGGAGGTTGTCACGGTATCCCCGCATTCTAATGTGCGCCTGGTTGCCAGTCTATTGGGTGAAAAAAGCATCGGTGCGGTCCCTGTATTGGATGAAACCGGCGTTCTCGTGGGAATTATCACTGAATCGGACTTGTTTATCAAGGAAAAGGGGATACCGTTTTCTGTGGTGAAGATCCCGCACATCTTTAATCAATGGGTTGAACCGCGAAAATTGGCAGCCATTTACAAAGAGATTGATGCTCATAAAGCAAGTGATGTGATGAGTTCACCGGTTATTACCATTTCACCAGATATGGAAGTTGGTGAAGCCGCGTCCCTTATGTTTAACAATCAAATATCAAGATTGCCTGTGGTGGAGAATAATGAATTGGTGGGCATAGTCTCCCGGTCAGATATCATCAAATTGATGGCCAATCAATAAGGTTATCTTGAGGAAAGATAGGTGTTGAATTATGTACATGGTCCTCGTGGTAATTGATGACCCATCCAGATTGGATAAGGTGTTGGAAGGACTTAAAGCCGGGGGTATTACCGGTGCCACACTCATCGAATCAACCGGTTTACACCGCAAACAAAAAAAACACATCCCAATGCCATACCTCTACTCCGGGGATGAACCTGGTGAGGTAGACAACCTCACGCTTTTCACCGTTGTGCCAGATAGAAAAACCGCGGAGAAATGCCTGAATATAATTGAAAATATAGTGGGCGACTTGAACAATCCGAATACCGGGATCTTCGCAGCGTGGGAACTTGATCTGGTGAAGGGAATTTCCCCGCTTGTTTCGAGCGAGGGCAAGGAATGATCTGGATCAAATTTATCGCGCTGGCAGCCGTGATTGTTGTGGCTGCAAATTTCCTCGCCAAATATGGTGATGTGATTGCAGTACGCACCGGTTTGGGCGGGATGTTCATCGGCGTGCTTCTGCTGGCTGGCGCTACCTCGCTGCCGGAGGTGCTGACCTCGATCAGCGCGGTAAGCCAGGGAACCCCGAACATCGCTGCGGGTAACCTGCTGGGCAGCAACACGTTCAATATGTTACTGCTGGCTGTGCTTGATTTGATCAGTCGCAAAGAGCGACTGCTGCGGAAAGCGGCACGACGCCATGCTTTATCAGGCAGCCTGGCGATACTCATGATCACTCTTGCGTTATATTTCCTGTTGGCGGAAATTGAAACGAAGGTGTTGTGGGTCGGACTGGACTCGTTGATCATTGTTGGAGTCTATATCATGGCCGTTCGGTTCATCTCCCGTGAAGGGCATACTGAAAAAGCGGGCACCAGCGTGATCCCGGAGGGAACGCCAAAGCTCTGGGTCGGGATCGCCGGTTTCCTGGCGGCTGCAGGCGTACTCATTCTTGTCACGCCAATGCTCGTTAGCACCAGCACAGATATTGCTGAAGTGACCGGTCTTGGTACGACCTTTGTAGGGACCACCCTGGTTGCCATGGTGACTTCGCTGCCGGAAATGGTGACCACAATTGCTGCGATTCGCATCGGTGCCAGTGACATGGCGATCGGCAACCTGTTTGGCAGTAATATGTTCAACATGTTCGCCCTGGGATTGACCGATTTCTTTTATACCGGAGGCCGGTTCCTGGATGTGATCGACCCTTCGTTCGCGCTGGTGGGGATGCTGGGCTTGCTGATGACAGCAGTGGCATTGGTAGGCAATCTCGCCAGATTGGAGCGGCGGATCTGGTTCATTGAAGTGGATGCGCTGGCGCTGTTCATCATTTATCTTTCAGGGATGTGGCTGCTCTACCAGAAAGGGTTGGGATGAGCCGTCAATGAGCGTTCACCAGGTCAGGCTTTCCCATCTCCGGCAGGAATTGCAGTTCAGGTTTACCGGTACAGTCCGTCCGGTAATCGAAGAGATGATCGTCAATACGATCGATCACTTTTACCAGGTGACGGGCTCACTTTACGATGTTCGACAATCCTCCATGGTCTACTCGGT
>DIWL01000085.1 GCA_002428455.1 Anaerolineaceae bacterium UBA6107
CCGTTGGCCACTTGGGTAACCGTCCATTCATAAGCCGTTACCGGCTTGCAAGTGAGCTCATCCCGGTGGATGCGACCCACTCGCCAACCTGTAACTGAGCCGACAATGGGAATCGAACCCATAACCTGCCGCTTACAAGGCGGCTGCTCAGCCAATTGAGCTATGTCGGCGCATCAATTGTTAAAAAGCAACCGAGCGTGCTAGATTATACCAAAGCCCTGTAATGAATACAAGGTTTTAAAAATTCGCCATGCGGCGAACAGGGCAAATATATCAAATCACCCCCTACCCGTCAAGGAGCAATTGTTCTATTTAATGAATAAAAAACGCGATCAACAATCCATTCTGAAAAAATCCCGGATTTTGAGCCATCCAAGCATATTTTTTGAGAACATCCCAAAGGATTGCCGGCCGATTTCCGCTGGAAGCGGGAGCGGGTTGCTGAGTGAATAAGAATTGCCTCGCCAAACCAGCTCAGCTTTGCGGTCTGCCAGGATATTTTTGTACCAGTCCACATCAGGCCCATAAGTTAACGCGAAAACAAACCCATCCTGCGCAGGTGCAGTGATGATCGTGGTTGCGTACCACTTGCCGCTCGTTCTTCCGCGATGCTTGATAAAGGCGATTGGGCTGCGCGTTTTACCCGCGATGAGGCGCATGATCCGGTTCGTAAAAGCTTTATTGATGTACCGCAATCGCGCAGGGAGAACCATGAGGATAGACTTCCTTGGATCAATCGGTCCAGCGCTGCCTTGCAGCGCGGATCGTTGATCATGTCTACTGCAGCCATCACTCTGAGTCCGGCGAGAATATCATAATGCCAGTACGCGGGATAAGCGATACGGGTGAACTGCTCATCCATCCAATCCGCGCCGACATAACCGATGAAAGCGGTCAACGCTCCCAGGCGTGCGTAACCGCGGCTGGCGTACCCACCAGCCTGTCCAACCGTGTCCAGGTTTTCTGTAAAAATAGCCTCGTGCAGGAGGTCGATAGCGTTACCCAGAAGATACACATTGGTATCGATGCCGATATTACCGATCACAACCACCTGCGGGTTGATCGCGCTCATTGTGATAACTTCTGATCGAGCAACTCGCCTTTGAAGACAGTGACAGCCTGACCGCTGATGGACACGCGCTCACCTGCAAGCCGGACGCGCAGCAATCCGCCGCGTGCGGAGACCTGGCGCGCGGTCAATTCACTTTTCTCCAATTTTTCCCCCCAATACGGACCCAGGATCGTATGCGCCGAGCCGGTCACCGGATCCTCATTGATGCCGACCCACGGGGCGAAATAACGCGAAACAAAATCCACATCTCCCCGGTCTGACTGGCTGGTCACGATCAATCCGCGCCCCGGGATGGCGGAAAGAGCGGCGAAATCAGGCACAAGCGCCAGAATCTCGGCTTCGTTTGCGTATTGCAGCAGCCATTTTTCTCCGCTGGTGCCGCTGAACACCGGTTTTCTACCAACAGCGTTGATCACTCCCTCCGGCAGATCGCCAGGCGTTACCGCGTTGGCCGGAAAATCCAGCGTGATCCAGTTGCCCATGCGCTGTGCGCCTAGCCAGCCGGAAAGGGTATTAAATGAAATCACCTTATCCACAGGAACCATTCGTGTTTCCCAAAGGATATGCGCAGCTGATAAGGTGCCATGTCCGCAAAGCTCCACTTCGGTGCGAGGAGTGAACCAGCGCAGACCGAATTGCTCACCCAGTGGGTAGACGAAAGCAGTTTCGGAGAGGTTCATTTCCCCGGCAACCTGCAACATCCAATCCCGGTCCGGGTTGTGATCAGCGATCACCACGGCTGCCGGATTGCCGGCATACAATTGGTCAGTAAAAGCGTCCACCTGGAACAAAGGTATATGCATCCAATTATTCTCCCGATCGATTCATTGGATCACCTCTCCACCGTGAAAATCCAGCCGGTAGATCGGCTTTCCCTCGTGGAAAATCACTTCTTCACCCTTGAACCAGCCCGGTTCACCTGATACTGTGCATTGATAAAGAAAACTGCCCTCTGTGTATTCTGCCGGACCGCGGTATGGTTCGTCATGAGGAACCCGCAGCAAAGCGTGCTTTAGAAAAGGACTGAAGCCATCCGGGATATCCGGGCTGAGCATTTTTCCATAGTAATTCATCCCCCAGAGCGGTGCACTGCCGTACCAGACCGCCTCCTCACCCACAAAAGCATAACCCCCAAGGTATGTGTCAATGTAGAGATACGAACCCTCGGCGAAGGTCAGGTCATGCGAAGCCGGTCTTGACGAACTGTCAGGAGTTCTTCCTGAAGCGTAAGTGTTCTGTTTCGCTTTCAGCAGAAAAACAAGGAAATCCTCGGGTAACATGCCTTCTCCTTGAACCAACGTTTTATTTATTGTACGATTTTTCCTGGTGGATTTCAATTATTTTATCGGATATATGTTCTATCAGAAATAATCCGTGCTACAATTACCGTATGGACCTCTTTGACCACGCCATGCAGGATGATCTGCAGCACACAGCACCGCTGGCAGCGCGCCTGCGCCCGCGTACGCTGGATGAATTTGTTGGGCAGGAGCACATCATTGGCGAGGGCAGGCTGCTGCGCCGGGCGATCATCGCCGACCGCCTGTTCTCCTCCATTATCTTCACTGGTCGACCGGGAACGGGCAAGACCACGCTGGCACGGCTGATCGCGCAGCACACCCAGGCGCATTTCGAGAGCATCTCAGCCGTACTGGCTGGTGTGGCGGATCTGCGCAGGGTGATCGCGGAAGCCACTGACCGGCGCCGTCTTTACCGCCGTCGCACGATCCTCTTTATAGATGAAGTGCACCGCTGGAACAAGGCGCAACAGGATGCGCTGCTGCCGCACGTGGAAAACGGCATGATCATGCTGATCGGTGCGACCACGGAAAATCCTTACTTTGATGTGATACCCGCGCTGGTATCACGCTCGCGCATCTTTCAACTGGAACCTCTAAAGACTGAGCAACTCGGCATCATCTTCACCCGCGCGCTTGAGGATAAGGAATTCGGCTACGGCAACCGGCAGATCGAATTTGCCGGGGAAGCCCGCGACCACCTGCTGCACCAGGCGGGCGGAGACGCGCGCAACCTGCTCAACGCCATCGAACTGGCGGTGGAGACTACCCCCATTGACAGCGATGGGATCATCCGCATCACCCTCGAGGTGGCACAGGAATCGATCCAGAAGCGCGCGCTGCTTTATGATCGCATGGGCGATGAGCATTATGACACCATCTCGGCGTTCATTAAATCAGTGCGCGGTTCCGACCCGGATGCCGCGTTGTACTGGCTGGCGAAGATGATCCTGGCGGGCGAGGATCCGCGCTTCATACTGCGCCGACTCATCGTACTTTCCGGCGAAGACATTGGATTGGCAGACCCGCAGGGCATCCAGGTGGCAGCCGCCGCGGCTTACGCCTACGAGTACATCGGCATGCCCGAAGGCATCTACCCGATCGTGGAAGCTACCCTCTACCTTGCCACCGCGCCCAAGTCCAATTCAGCCGGTGCATTCTTCAAAGCACGCGAGTCGGTCGAACAAAACGGTGCGGGACCAGTGCCAGTGCACCTGATGGACGCCAACCGTGACGCAAAGGGATTCGGTCACGGCAAGGGTTACCAGTATCCGCATTCTTTCCCTGCGCACTTCATCCCGCAGCAATACCTGCCGGATAACCTGTTGGGAACGCATTTTTACGAGCCCTCCGACCAGGGGTACGAAAAGCAGGCTGCTGAGCGTGTGGAAAAATGGCGCAAAGCCCAGGCGCAGGCGTTGGGAATAGAAAACCCGCCACAGTCTACACAATGACAATCCTATACTTTGTTCGCCATGGTAAAACTGATCACTCAGGAAAACGGATCACAGGAACTATTCCAGGCGTTGGCCTAAATCCGGAAGGTATACGACAGGCAAATCGGATCGCTGATTATTTTGCCGCGATCTCTCTCACTGCAATCTACGCAAGTCCATTGGAAAGGGCAATGGAAACAGCAGGTGCGGCTGGAAAAGCGAGAGCAATGTCTATTCAACCGGTGAACTTTCTCAAGGAGATCAATTTTGGTGCATACCAGGGCAAAGGTGAGGACCTGGCACAGGATCCTTTATGGAACAAATTCCTCACAAACCCGGCAACGGTCTGTTTCCCTGGTGGAGAATCAGTGATAGAAGCGCAATCACGCATCGTAATGGGATTAAACGAATTGTCCAGAAATCACACTAAACAGGAAGAGATCTTATGCGTTGCACATTGTGAAATTCTAAGGCTGGCGATCGCTTCTGCCCTGATGATTCCCCTGGATGAATATATGCGCGTAACACTTGATACAGGAAGCATCAGCAAACTTGATTGGACGGTTGATAAGCAGAAGGTTTATTTTTTAAATCACGTTCCCTGAGTTTTTCTTAAGTATTTCCAACAGGTACGGGATGGCTTTCTTCACCGCCATCGCCCGATGGCTGAAGACGTTCTTGTCCGATGTGCGCAGCTCAGCCAGCGTCCTGCCGGCGGCGAGAATGTAGAACAGACGGTCATATCCAAAGCCATGTTCACCGCGTTCTTCGGTAATGATCTCACCCTCTACTGTACCCTCAAACAGGCTCGTGTCCCGGCCGGGAACGGCAACCGCTACAACGCAGCGAAAACGCGCCAGCCACGGGCGCGGTTTGTCTGCCAGTACCCGCAGTAACTTTGCTCGCCGGTCGGCGTCAGTGGCACCCGGTTGGTCGGAAAAACGCGCCGAATGAAGACCGGGTGCGCCATCCAATGCGTCCACTTCCAGCCCGGTATCGTCCGCCAACACGGGCAGCCTGCTGGCAGCCAGGTAGGCCAGTGCCTTCAGCCTGGCGTTCTCTGCGTAAGTATCGCCGGTTTCCTTCACATCGAGCTTGATTCCAAGTTCATCCGGCGTGATACAATGACAGGGTACGCCGGCAAGCAAGGAGCGGAATTCACGGATTTTGCCATGGTTGGTGGTAGCCAACAGGATCGGAGGGGGATTAATATTCATAATATTTATGATAAATATGATAATAAATTGACTTTATCAGGTCGATATGCTACAATCTTTTTTGTTAAAGATTATATCCCGATTAACGATAGAGTCCTGTGGCCAGTCAACGTCATCCTTTGCAAATCAATGTAGGTTTCTTTCAAAACCTGCCGATCGGGAGTTATCGCGACATCCATTTTGATTTTCCCGCTTTACACCTCCCTCCCGATCTTGATATAACAGATTTTTCCGGATTGGTACATATTTCCCGCACCCCCCAGGGTTTACTGTTCGAGGGTAATTTTAAGGCGACCTCATCCATGGAATGTGTGCGCTGCCTGGAACCGTTCGACCTGGCTCTGGAAACCCTTTTTGAAGAAGTATACAGCTACAAATCACCTACTTTTACAGACTCTGGTCTTTATGTTCCTGAAGACGGAAATATTGACCTGTGTCCAATCGTTAGGGAATATTTATTGTTGGAAAATCCCATCAAACCACTGTGCAAACCGGACTGCATGGGTCTATGCGTTATCTGCGGGGAGAACCTTAACCTGGTCAAATGCGAACATCAAGCCAGGATCAAGATCGAGTAATAACGCAAGTAGTAAAGAGCAAAAAAATAGGAACAAAGGAGACTCTTAGGTGGCAAATCCCGGAAGACGATCCAAGAGCACCGAAATTTTGAACATGCTGCTTGAAAAAGCGGATGTACAGGGTTATCTGACAACTGAAGACCTGATGGAGTTTTACCCTGATGTAACCAGGGATGCCGAGCGAATCGAAACAGTCCTGATTGCTCTGCGCCGCCGCGGCGTTGAGATCCTGGATAGTGACATCGATGCCGATATTACCGATACTGACTCATTCATTCCTGTCACCGACATGGATTACTCGCCAAGTCTTGACAGTATTTCTTCCGACGACACCATTGGCCTTTACCTGAAAGAGATGTCCCGTGTTCCCCTGCTGAAAGTGGACGAGGAATTGGAGATCGCGCGCCGCATTGAAAACGGTCGTAATTGCAGGCGTGAACTGGATCGTTCCAACGGCGGCTGTCCTCCTAATCAAAAAATCGTCCTTCAGCAGCAGGTGGAGGATGGACTGCTTGCCCGCGAACACCTCATCAAAGCCAATACAAGGTTGGTGGTCAGCGTGGC
>DIWL01000023.1 GCA_002428455.1 Anaerolineaceae bacterium UBA6107
CTTCCCGCATGTAAAGCAATGCATCTGCTTCTGAGGTTGATATCTCACCAGTTTGAATGGAACCTACAGCGGTACTCAATGCATTCGGATCGATGCTTGCACCGTCATCAATGGTGACTAAGGCAGGATCGTTGGTGGGCACAGGCGCTGGAGCAGTTGTTACAGGAACCACATCGGTGGGTGAAGATGTTGAAATTGTAGACAAACCTGCCGGTGTGCTGCACGAACTGAGTATTACAGCCAGAATGGTAAAAATTAACAACTTGTATTTCATAATGTATCATCTCCTTATTGGATAAGTATTGTCATCTTTCAGTTTGAAGTGACCATGTTTTCATGTCACTTTGAGTATAATCCTAATACCGACATGTGAAGAACCTGTGAAGGTTGAATGGGGATTTTGTGAATATCATGTTAAATCCAGGCAAAAATAAAATTTCATTCAGTAGCCAGCAGGGTACGTTCACAACGCATCATTCTTATGGTTAATATAGAACAACCCGCTTTTGTCTGGTGTAATCTGTGGTATAAGAAACCTGCATTCGAACGCTCCTGGTGAAGGGCAGGGCATGTTCCCGTTAAAAGCAAAAAGAGTACAGCAAAGTGGGGCGAGAGGGGGCGTGCCCCNNCGTCTGCCTATTCCGCCATCGCCCCAAGCAGTACTTATTTTATCGCAAATCAGAAAAAACGAGAGTGGAGAATCGGGAGTTGAGAATCGTCAGTTCTTTTCACCACTCTCTATTCTCGATTCTCTAATCACCGCTGTTTTACAGCTTTTACCACGCGTGCCCACACTGAATAAAAATGCACAAAGGGTGAGGAGGTTCGTCCGCCGATCTGAGCTGTCCGGATTGCTTCACGCAGACTTTCCGCGTCGTGAAAATCCGGTAATTGCGAGTAAGCCCGCCCGATCTCGGATGGGTGGTGTCCGTCCGATCCGGCGGTACCTGGCAATCCAAGTCTGGCGGCGAACTCGGCTGCTAGCTGGTTGTGTCTGGCGTCAACCACCCGCGCGTTGAACACCTCGATCGCATCCACCTGCGCGGCGACGGTGGTTAATGTTTCCATGCTCCAACCGGACCGGTTCGGGTCAAACGGGTGGGAGATGCTGATGAAAGCACCCTGGTCTTTCAGCCTTCTAAGCGCTTCGAGCGGCTCCAACCCCCTTGGTACTTCCTGCGTGACGAACGCGGCCAGGAACTCACCTTCAGTGGTCTGTACTTCTTCGCCCACAATGATCAGATCTGGTGCAGCAGCTTGTGCTTCCAATGCACCGCCCAGCGTGTTGTGGTCAGTCACCACCACACGGTCCAGCCCGCGTTTTTGTGCCGCAGCAATCAGTTGCTCGATGGATGTGATACTGTCTTTGGAGTGGTAGGTATGTGTGTGAAAATCAACTTTCAGCAATGGATGGCGCTCCCGGACTTGGTGTACATGATCTGGCCGCTGTCGGCCAGAACAGTATACCAAAGAGCAGGCTCATCCAGAAGGTTGTGAGACGGAAGAGGATGGTCGCGGTCACCGCAAGTTCAGGTTGATATCCCAGCAGCACGCTGAGTAATCCCGCCAGCGCCAGCTCAACCACACCCAACCCCCCCGGCATGTTGGAGAGGAAACCGATCATGATGGAGAATGCCAGTACCAGGCAGGCGATCGACGCCAGGCTCAGTTCCGGAGGCAGCCCCAATCCGACCAGTATGATAAATAATGTCAGTGCCTGTGTTAACCAGGCAAGGACATTGAGTGTTAACGAAATGGTCAATGGTAACGCTCTAAACATCTTATCGTTATCTGCGATTGTGGCACGCAACCGCATCGTCAATTGGCGCAGGAAGGGGATCTTTTCACCCACGTCCAGCACATCATCGCCAACCGGCTTGTTCTGCAGGAACAGCAGCAGCAAAACCAATAGACCAAAAAGAGCGGCGAAGAGCGGCCAAAATGCCGGGTAGGCGATTATGCCAAGTATGGCCAATACCAGGAAGCTCAATGATGCGGAAATACCATCGATCAGGAAAAGCGAGTCAATGCGGTTGAAAGGAATGCCGCATGCTTTACTAACCCAAATTGTTCTGATCGATTCGTTGGTGTGCTGATCTGTCGCATTGAGTGCCGAGCTGGATAGGTAAAAGGTCAATCGTTTTCTAAAAGGAATGTTTTTAATGCCGGTAATATTAAGGGAAAAATTTAAATTTAGAAAACGCAGTGCGTGGTAAACAATCGTCAAAGCGATTGCGAGGATTAAATACAACCAGTTGAACTGTCCGAAAAAAGAACCCAAACGTTCAGGATTCCCCAGGAAAGCCAGCACCAATAGGCTGCTCACACCCAACAATAACCCTGGTAACAACACACGGTAATTCTGACGGATTTCACTGATCATGATAGATTCCCTCGCTAACCATTATAACGGCATGGGATGTGGCTATTGTTTACATGCTTGTAAGGTAACAAACAGAATTGATAATAGTTATTGGTAATAAGGCAATTTCAAAAAAGTAAAAACCAGCTAACAAAAAAGGATCATTTGTGACAGAAATGCCGAAAACCGTTTTTTTTTGACTTTTCATTTCATTTATGCTATGCTACGACATTGAACTAACTGTATTTCACATTCCATATCTCAAGGATCGAGATTTATGCATCGCGAACGTGTATCTGAAAATGTGTATTGGTTTCAAAGTGAAGTTTATGCCCAGGTGACAGCCGGTGCGGTTACCGGACCTAACTGGGCGGTGATGATCGACACGCTCGCGTTGCCGGAGGAAGCCCTGGAAATGCGCGCCTACATTGAAGAAACAGTAGGTGTGCCGGTAAGGTACGTCATTAATACACATTACCACGCCGATCATTCCTGGGGTAACTGCTTTTTTCCAGGTGCGACCGTGATCGCGCATTCATTGGCGCGGGAGGCAATGCTCGCAAAAGGCGAAGCATCACTGGATGCCCTCAGGAAGCAAAATGCGATTTACAAGCAAGTGAAGCTAGTGCCCCCGCATTTAACTTTTTCCGATGGAAACCTCACCTTACGTGTTGGTAAGAAAACGCTGGTGCTCAGTGCGACACCCGGTCATTCCGCTGATGGGATCTCCGTACTCGTTGAAGAAGACAGGGTCCTGTTTGCCGGTGATGCCTTCATGCCTTTGCCGTACATGGTGGATGGAGACCCGGATGAAATAACTGCAACCATCAAGCGCATCGGCAAAATGGGACTGGAGAATATCATCCAGGGGCATGGTGACATCATTTTGCGCGGCGAGATCGAAGAAGCCGTGCGGTCAAATCTTGCGTACATCAACGCGGTCAGGAAAGGTGCCCGGGCAGCTGCCAGGCGGCGTAATCCGCTGGAAGCGCTGGCTGAGATCGATATCGAATCCTGTGGGAAAAGCCGCGTCACGCTGGGCGGGCTGGGTGTGGAACTCCACAAACGAAACCTGGTATATCTCTATAAAACGCTATCAACTGAAGAACCAGCAGGGGAATGAGCAGGCACCGGCCGAAATGCCGGTCTTTAATGCTTGCTTGTTTATCTCAATAAGAAACCTAAGGCAACAAAACTTAGTGTCATTAGAGTTGGCTCGATCCAGAGAGACCCTCCGGTCAATTTTTCTTCGAGATTCGATGCCAGTGTGATCAATCCATAGAGCAATCCAAGCAGGATCATGCTGAATTGCAGAGGTCTCAATGGTAAATAGAACATTGCTGCAGCCACTTGCGTGATCACCAGGGTAATTCCTGCCGCCCAACCCGTCATCCATCGGCCAGCCAAACGCAGGTAAAGCGATCGCAGTGAGATCAGAAAGACAGCAGGGATGATGGCTGCCAGCAGGACATATAAACGGAAACCGACACCTGTAATCGTAATGACAATGATCAGGAACAAAGCAAAACTCACTGCGTTCAATCCCAGAACTGCAAATGAGTAACGCAGGTCCTGTGGATCTGAGGAAATGTATTCTGAGATCAACACTCCTGCCATCAATAACGCGCTCAACCCGAAAACAAACCACCAGGCGGGTCCAAGTGGGATGGTGCCCAGCGTGATGCCGATCACTACGGCTGTAAATGCAGGTTCCAACCAGTGCTGCCAGCGTGTCCTTCGGTCAGCATGTGGATGCGCCGCGAGGATCCAATCTGCCCCGGCTGCGGCAAGTGCCGCGCTAACCACAGCGACAACCGTGATGAAGTTCAGGTTTAATTCAAGCAGGAAACCGGGAAATTGAATTGTTAGTGTTCGGGTGGGGATCGAAATAAAAGCCGTCGAAGAATACGCCAGTAGGATCATGGCGATGACGATACTCAATTTTTGCAGATCTGGGATGTGCCTGTGTTCATTCACAACAATAATTTTACCTTATCCGCGTTAGTCTTGGCTGATGTGCAGGGAGGCGGATGAGGGGATATGGTAAAATTGGGTTCTGTATGAATATCAACGAGCCGATTCTTGACGCAAGTCCTCCCAGGCTGTTTCCCACGCTCTTAAAAGGTTTCAACACAGTTGCAGGGAAGGTACAGCTAATATTGATCCCGCTCCTCTTGGACTTGTTCCTCTGGTTGGGACCTAAATTACGTGTGCATGACCTGTTCGTGCCGATCTTCAAGGACTTATCCAGCACGATGCTCAGGATCGCTCCTCAGGATATGCTGGAAACAGTTACCGCTACTTCAAAGTTGTATATCGAATTTTTGGAACAATTTAACCTATTTACAGCATTGCGCACTTTTCCAATCGGCATCCCCAGCCTGCTTGCCCGCATTACTTCCCTGGCTTCACCGCTGGACCTGGCTGGTGTCATTGAAGTGCCTTCATTACGCGTGGGGATTGCTATTTTCGGTGGTTTGCTGATGGCTGGTTTTTTCTTGGGCACATTGTTTTTTAATACAATTTCCCGTTTGTCGCTGCAGGAATCGGTAAAATTTCAATGGAAACAACTCTTTTCGCATTTCACTCAATCACTGATCTTTTTCCTGATCCTGATTGCCCTTTTGATCATGATATCAATACCGATCTTTATCATTCTCTCGATCCTATCGCTGATCAGCCCCGCCCTGGCGCAATTTATTCTGCTAGGGATGATCTTCCTGTTGATCTGGATGGTTTTACCGCTGGTATTCTCTCCTCACGGGATTTTTGCCCTTGATCAGAAGGTGGTTCCTTCCATGCTTCTCTCCATGCGCATGGTACGCTTCTTCTTACCCGGCACCAGCCTGTTCATCATATTTTGTATCCTGATCAGTGAGGGTTTGAATTTGCTCTGGGTTTTACCTGGAACCGAGTCATGGTTATTGGCCTTGGGCATCGGCGGACACGCGTTTATTGTGACAAGTTTGTTGTGTGCCAGTTTTGTGTATTATCGGGATGGTCTGAAGTGGATGCAATTCAATATTCAAAAGATGCAAAAAGTCAGCAAGAACGCGGAAAGTGGAGGTACGACAGTTGAACAATAACCTTGCCAGTTATGGTGCTAAAGATATCCAGGTCCTTGAAGGTCTGGAAGCCGTCCGCCGGCGACCCGGTATGTACGTAGGCGGAACGGATCTGAAAGCCCTGCATCACCTCGTCTATGAAGTAGTTGACAACTCCATTGATGAAGCCCTGATGGGAGCCTGCAATCGTATCGATGTGATCATTCATGAGGACAGTTCTGTTACCGTGATGGATAATGGCCGGGGTATACCGGTGGATATTCATCCCGACAAGAAGAAATCCGCGCTTGAAATTGTCATGACAGTTTTGCACGCTGGTGGCAAGTTTGGTCATTCTTCCTACAAGGTTTCAGGTGGTCTGCACGGAGTGGGGGTTTCGGCGGTCAACGCGCTTTCTGAGTGGTGTGAAGTTCACGTCTACCGTGATGGGCATGAGTATTTCCAGCGTTACGAACGCGGAATACCGCAGGAACCTGTAAAGATCATTGGCAAGTGCCCGCCTTCAAAGACGGGTACATCTACCACCTACAAATTTGACCGCGAGATCTTTAAAGGGGACGTTGATTATAAATTTGAAACACTGGTGCAGCGATTCCGTGAAATGGCATTTGTCACCCGCAATGTGCTGATCAAGCTGGTGGATGAACGTCCGCCGGAGAAGGAGATTACATTCCTCTTTGAAGGTGGAATTGTTTCCTTTGTCCGTTACATAAACCGCAATCGGGAAGTATTGCATCCGGTGTATTTTGTTGAAAAAGAGATCGACAACATTGGTATCGAGGTTGCGGTCCAATTTACAGATGCCTACAGCGAGTCCGTTTTTTCTTTTGCCAACACCATCAACACGATTGATGGCGGAACGCACATGACTGGTCTACGCACTGCCATTACGCGTGTGATCAATGACTACGCACGGCGCACCAATCTGCTGAAGGATGCTGACCCTAACTTTACCGGTGATGATACACGGGAAGGGATGACGGCTATTGTCAGTATTAAGCACCCTGATCCGCAGTTTGAGTCTCAGACCAAGGTCAAATTAATGAATCCTGAGGTCCAGACCTACGTGCAGCAGGTGGTTGGAGAGTCTTTCAGCACATTCCTTGAAGAAAATCCCGCAGCGGGAAAGGCGATCGTATCAAAATGCCTTACCTCAGCCCGTGCCCGTGATGCAGCCCGTAAAGCGCGTGACCTGGTGATCCGCAAGTCTGCGCTCGAGTCTCTGACCCTGCCGGGAAAACTGGCAGATTGCTCAGACAAGGATAGTAACAAGACAGAGATGTACATTGTGGAAGGCAACTCGGCAGGGGGTTCAGCCAAACAGGGACGTGACCGCCACTTCCAGGCAATCCTTCCGTTGCGCGGCAAGATCCTCAACACTGAGCGTGCCCGCCTCGACAAGATCCTTGGAAATGAAGAGATCAAATCCATGATCTCGGCGATGGGTACTGGTATTGGGGATAACTTCGATATTAAAAACCTGCGTTACGGCAGAGTGATCATCATGACCGATGCTGATGTTGATGGCAGTCACATTCGAACGCTGCTCCTGACTTTCTTCTTCCGCTATATGCCCCTGATCATTGAGGAAGGTCACTTGTACATAGCGCAGCCCCCGCTTTACCGGATTGCACATAAAAACCAGGTGAAATATGCATATACTGAAACTGAGAAGGACGGCATTTTAAAGGATTTAGGAGCTGCTGCCGAGAAAGCCAACTTACAGCGTTACAAAGGTCTGGGAGAGATGAATCCCTCCCAACTTTGGGAAACGACCATGAATCCGGAAACACGCACACTGCTGCAGGTTTCCATTGACGATGCAGCGGCTGCAGACCGCACGTTTGACATGCTAATGGGCTCGGCGGTGCCCCCGCGAACGCGGTTCATCACCACGCATGCCCATGCAGTGCGCAACCTGGACATCTAGAAAATGTGACTCCCGGCAAATAACCGGGGGTCATTTATAAAATTATCCGTATTGAATGAATAAGGAGGCTCAATGACCGGGGAATTAAGAAAGGTAAGCCAGATAATTGAACCGCAGTGGGTGCGTGAGGGTGCAGGCGTAAAGCTACGCCGTAGCATGGGCACCGCTGTACTTGATCACCTCGATCCGTTTCTCCTGTTTGATCATTTCGGATCTCACAACCCGGAAGATTACATGCGTGGTTTCCCCATGCATCCGCATCGCGGGATTGAGACCGTCACGTACATGTTGGCTGGTTTGGTTCGTCACAAGGATAGCCTTGGTAACATGGGGGAGATCACATCCGGTGATGTACAGTGGATGACTGCCGGGCGTGCCATCCTTCACGAGGAAATGCCTGAAGGTCTGGGTGGACACATGGAAGGGTTCCAGTTGTGGGTGAATTTGCCTGCGCACTTAAAGATGACTGAACCCCGTTACCAGGAGATCAAAGCGGCAAAAATTCCATGGTTGAACCCGACGAATGGAGTCACCATCCGACTTATCGCTGGAAATTACGGTGAAATCACCGGACCAGTGACTGATATCGCGGCTGATCCTCTTTATATGGATGTCACCGTATATGGGGGAGACAGGTTTGACCTCGACATACCCGCCGATCATAACGCGTTAATATACGTTTTCAATGGGGGAGGAGATTTCTGCGGAACCCAGGTGGAAGCGACCCGGTTATTGGTGTTGGGCGATGGTGATAGGATCGAAGTGATCGGTGGATTATTGGGGGTTCGTTTCCTGCTGGTCGCCGGAAAACCTTTTAATGAACCGATCGTGCGCTATGGTCCGATCGTAATGAACACTGAAGAGGAAATTCACCAGACCTTGCGCGAGTTGCGAAACGGGACCTTCATTCGCAGTTAGCATTAGATTATTACAAAATTAAAAAGACCGGCGTAGTTACTTCGCGCCGGTCTTTTGGTCATCACTTAATTATGGTAACCCGATTTTAGTGTAGTACACACCAGGGCTTTGTTCTGTGACAGAAGTGTAACTGCCCGACATGTGGATCCAGGTATTGCCAGGTTGTAATTCGAACGGATTACCGTCCTTGTCCAGGAACTGGATGGGCGTAGTATAACCGGACTTGTACGTAACATCGTACATCATGCCATCGCGGAAGATCAAAGCCCGGCCGGTATTGTTGACAATACTGAATTCGTGCAGGGTGTCATCTTTGTTCAATGTTTCGATGTGTGTAAAGGTGATGATGATGTTTGAAAATTGAAGCTGCTCATCGTTTACGCGGTCAACGAGCGGGATCATCTCTAATTCACCGTTGGCTTTGATATTGTCGATCCAGCGCATATACTTGCGCGTATCAGGGTTGTACACCCATTTCGCGAGGTTATTTTTACCGAATTGATGTGTTAACTCGATCGCTTCAACTCCACCGGCAGGTGCAATAGTGTGAAACACCATCCCATCCAGGTTCTGACGGGTGTTGGTGGCATTCGGCCTGGCAGCGTAATACTTGCTCATTTCAGCCGAGTTGGCGAAAACACTGACCTCTGGCTTGACCTTGTTCAAGGCTTCATCGCGGCACATGGCCGGGCAGGTGTTTGGACCTTCGGAAATCACCCGAGTCCACCCCAGGTAGTCCAGGATCTTTGTCCAGGTTCCTTCCCAGGCATATACAGCTCCCAATACTCCCTGGTACATCGCAACCAGGTGGCGGTCGACCAGGCGGCCTGAGCGGATCGGTCCGATTTGCGTCGCATCCTTTCCGTAATAAAGAGCCAGGAAACGGTTTGCCCCTTCGCCTGTGTAATAATCAAAGACGATGTCGGCGGAGGAGAGACCGGCGTGGGGGCGGCCTTCGCGCGGAAAATTCGATACTTTTATCATCAATGGGCGGCGATTGAGCAACGCCGGATCACTAACTTCCAGACCGGTCAACGGGTTTACATTCTCCGGGAAATTGCTGGGACCGTAATATACGATCACGGGTGTAGGTGTAACCGTTGGGGTGGGCGTTTGAGTGACTGTGGGTGTGAAGGTGGCGGTAGGCATGGCTGCCATGGTTTGCTGCACAGCCTGTTCGATCTCCTCTGGAGAAAAAGTGGGAGCGGCTTGCTGGCAGGCTGAGAGAACCATTGTCATGACAATGACCAGTGAAAGAATAGGTATCGTGGTTCGTAATTTCAACATACGTTCTCCTGCGTTCAATGCGTGATCGACCTTGTGCTCAGGATTATATCGCAATCCATTGCGGTTTATTTTAGCGTACTTGTTTTCTAGCGATTTACGGTAAACCTGATTATGTCATCTGTGGAAGAAGTCGAATAGATCACCTGTGCCGGGGCACTCGTGTTGCCCAACAATAATTGCCAACCGCTTTCTGTACCGGAAGCACCTATGAAGCGATCCGCATCGACCCATTGAACATTACGAACCTGGTTGAAGGCAGGGAGTGCAACCGGGGTGGAACCAGGCTGAGCAAGAAAGGCTTCCCCTGTGTCACTATGGTAATAGAAAGAACCTCCGTCAGTTGACCATTCAGGCAGGTTATGCAGTTCACCGACAGTGATCTGTTGAGTTCCGCTGCCATCCATATTAACCAGGTTGAGCGCATAGTGGTTTTCCTCTGGTGCACCATCGCGTATCAGGTACAAGAGTTTTGAAAGGTCTGGTGAAATCGACGCAACCTCCATCGGCCAGTAGGTCATCGGGGTTGTAAACTTCAAACTTGCCGTATTTGTTGACTGTGCGAGATCCCAATAATAGACACTGGAGTTTGCCAGGGTTTGTGCCCAGGGGTCTTGCGGAGGTACGACCACCGCCAGCGCGGGTCTGTCAGCAGCCCAGGTCGGCATGGGGAGGAAAGCGTATTCGGAGGCGGTATTGACAAACGGGAATGTGATCAAGTCAGCTAACACCAGGGTTCCGTCAGCGAAGTAAATATCCATTCCCTCTGGGCGGGAGATGGCAATCAGTGATCCGTCGCGTGAATAGGTGTAATCCCAGCTCCACCCGGAATCGATCGTCATGAGTGGACTCAAGGTCGATGTATTTGGGTCGATGAGGAACAACGTGTCACCGGAGGGGGAACCGGGGCCTTCGTATGCATGGCGGATGGACATCGCCAACTGATTGGTTTGCGGCACCCAACTGACATGGGCAGGTACAGAGGCGATCGAATCAGAAGGGCGAGGCAGGGCATCAAACCCGGATATGGGTATGAGCGTGCGCAGGTCACTTCCGTCGGAATTGATGATCTCCAGCGAGTACGCCACCCAATCAGTTGAACGAAGGAGCACCACGCGATTTCCATCGGGTGAGATGATGGCTTCCCGGATATCTCCTGAATTTGTCAATTGCACGGGTGCAGCCAGCGTCTCATTCCAGAAAAATGCATCATGGTCTGGGCTCACAAAAGCCACGGCAAGCGTGGGAATGGCGGATTCATCGGTCGGGGCGGGGACATCCGTGGGAATATCAACCGTTGGTGCGGGTGTCTCCGTTACAACAGGCTGTTCTGTCACCGGGTTTTGGGCGTTTACAGTTTCTGCCACGCTGGTGTTGATGTACTCCTCGGAAGGTACTCCAGTGGGATTCAGGATACCGCAGGAAGCCATCAACAGGCTTAATGAAATGATCACACCAATAATCGTCGCAAGTTTTTTTACTGACATCTGAATTTCCTCCTAATCATTAATCAGACTTATTTAGTCCAATTATATAGAAAATCGTATCCAACTACAACCCTCAATAATCTTCTAAAAATCCTCAATGGACTTACCCTGGCAAAACAAAAGGACAGGAGTCCTGCCCTTTCAAGACGTTAATGTGCAGATATTCGTTCCATCATCCTAACAGGAATCCGATCCCCATTAATACCGGTGTGATCAGGTTGAGCAGAACGTTTTGACCCAAAGACGGCAGCAGTGCGGGCAGGTTCTCGGCATTTTTCAATACCGAGCGGGCGGTAGGAATGGCAATGAACAAAGTCAACAACGCCAGAAGCGTCCAGGCAGGTGTGAGGTTAATAATCACTCCCAGTACAAGGGTAATGTACGTGGCTGCCAGGAAACTGACATAAATAACCGCGCTGGCTTGCTTGCCGATAAGGATGGGGTAATGCTTCCGTGACACTGTTTTATCGGCTTCAGCGTCAGGGAACTGGTTAAGTAAAAGCAGGTTGCACACCAGGAAAAAGGGAATGAAGGAACTGAGGACAGCTGTCCAGGTGATTGTTCCGGTAAGCACATAATAACTTCCCAGTACCATCAAAGTACCGAAACCAAAGCCGGGAGAGAGCAGGCACAGGATCGGTTGTTTGTTGAACCAAGGTGTATAAGCAAAGATAACGAACAATCCCATTGCACCGATGATCAGGATCGGCCAACCGACCTGGATGGCGAAGAAGATCCCGATGATAGCGGAAATAGCTGCTGTAACGATCACCGTCCATAGAACGAGGGAGGTTTTTGAAGTATCCTGGATCAGCGTGCCGCTTCCTCCGCTGAAAGGAGTACGCGTGGTGCGAAAATCCAGACCGCTTTTCACATCCATGTATTCATTGATCGCATTGACACATCCATGCGCCGCAAGCGCGCCAATAAACGCCAGCACCGCGTAAGTGGGATTAACCTGCCCATGGGTCCAGATGGCAGCCGTCATCGCCAGGAAAGTGCAGGCCACGGCCAGCAGCAGAAAGTTGGGTCGCATTACACCGATAATATATTTCATGTCATTTCTCCGAAAAATTTATCCTACTAGAATTTAACACCGTTTTATGGGTTCAGATATTCAACCACTTAACCGTTACTGCGGGGAGGTCTAAACTGGATGCGACTTTTCGTGTGCATTGCGGGATCGAATCAAGGAACTGGCGCCCGTATTTCTTGGTGAGCACGCGCTTATCCAGGATCACTACGACGCCGTGATCGGATTGCGTCCGGATCAGTCGTCCAAAGCCCTGTCTGAATCGCAGGATGGCTTCGGGAATATTGTATTCGTTGAATGGATCATCGAAGGTTTCCGCACGGGCAGCGATGATGGGATCAGAGGGAACATCGAAAGGTAACTTGACGATTACCAGTACAGAAAGTGCTTCGCCGGGAATGTCCACACCCTCCCAGAACGCGCGGGTGCCCAGCAATACAGCTTTATCCGCCTCGCGGAATGTTTCGAGCAGCGTATTCGGAGAGGCACCTTCGCCTTGTTCATAAACTTCGATACCTGAATCCGCCATGGCTGGACCGATTGCCTGTGCGGTGCGCTTCAATTGGGCGTAGGAAGTGAACAACGCGAGCATGCGACCACCTGTGGCTTTAGCCAGCCGGATGATGGCACTTTCCACCTCCCGCTGGTAGGCGTTGGCTTCAGTGGGTTCAGGTATGTCATTTACTAGATAGAGCAGTGTCGAATTTTCAAAATCAAACGGAGATCCCAACACCAATTCATCTGCTTCATCCGCATTAAGTCGGTTGCGCATGTAATCAAACTCATTGTTCGTTGTCAATGTGGCAGAAGTTAAGATCACAGATGCCTTTTCATGCCAGAGGTATTGCTCCATCAGTGGACCAATGTGCAATGGGGCTACCTGTAGTGTCAGACGGTAGTTGTTGGGCAACTGTTCTGCCCAGTAAACCATGTCCTGTTCGGGGTTATTTACCAGCTGGTCCACATATTTTTGCGCTTCCGAAAGCCGCAGATGTACGCTGGCCAGTGAGCCTAACGCGTCTTCAACTCCCTCGGGTATCTCATCCAGCCCATCGTTAATTGATTTCTGAAAATTGGCCAATAGTTTCAATGTACTATCAAGTGAAGCCTGGTATTCATCCCAACTGTTTTCAACTTCAGACCAGCTGGGTAATGTGCGGGTTGCGGGCAGGATGCGCGTTTGCTGACCGTACCCGCTGATCGGTTGACCGTCCCGATGCTCTTTCATGAAATATTCCAGGTTGTGGATCAGTTCAGAAAAATCATTTTCCAGCTTGAAGGTCAGGTCACTGATTTTATGGACGGCCATATTCAGGGATGCAAAATCGGATGGCGGAAGGGTATGTGATAGTAGTGTGAGCAATCTCCCCAGTAATCCGCTGGAGACGCTGCCTATTTCCCGTAGCAAGCGCACAAGATCCGATTGAGAAATGCGGTAGGAGAGCGCGTTGGTTGTGGCAGATTCCAGGTGATGGGCTTCATCCACGATCAGGTAGTTGTATTCAGGCAGTACACGGTTGCCGGTCATCACATCTGCCAGGAGCAGCGCGTGATTAACCACCAGGATATGCGAAGATTGCGCCGCCATGTGGGTGCGGTAGAATGGGCAGGCTCCCCCGGTGCGTGAAACACATACCTCAGCCCGGCATCCTTCATCCTCAGCAGAAAGGCGCTGCCACACTTCTCTTTCGGACATACCATTAAGGTTGATTTCACTGCGATCACCGCTTCCACCCTGGTACAGCCACACCATCGTTTTTGCCAGCACGCGTAACTCATCTGCGCTTTCCGGTCCGTTTTTTCGCATTGCAGCATACCGGCGCGGACAAAGGTAATTGTTGCGCCCTTTTACCACGGTGGCGTGCACTTCTGAACCCAGCGCATTGGCAAGGTCAGGGATATCCTTTTTAATCAACTGGTCCTGAAGCGTGATGGTGTTCGTGGAGATCACCACCCGCATGGAATTTTTTACCGCCCATTCAACAGCAGGAATTAGGTACGCAAATGATTTTCCGGTTCCTGTGCCGGCTTCTACCATCAGGTGCTGGCTGTTGGAGAGAGCGTTCGCGACCGAGCGTAGCATTTCAATCTGCTGCGGACGGCTTTCAAAATTATCAAAATATTTGGAAAAAGGTCCGCCATGCTCGATCTGGGCAGCCGTTTCCTCTGGGTCAAGGGGAGTAGGGGTCTCTACTGGTACCAACGGAGGATAGTTTTTTACCCCGCCGAATAAAAGGCCGAAGTCATCCTGAACAACTTTTTTGGCTTCAATCGGCATACGCCCTTTTTCCATCAGCGCCTGTCGGAAAGCCAGTTCACCATCCCATTCGACCCCTTCCGCCATATGCACGATCTCGGCGAGGATCTCGATGGGCAGTTCAAGCAGTTTTTGTGAAAGTGAGTGATACACAGCCTGTGTCAGGCGTGCATCATCCAGCGCCCGATGAGAATTCGGAATCAAAATCCCGAGGGTGAGTCCCAGGGTGCCAAGTTTGTAACGGCTGTTGCCGGGTAAAGCGATCGCTGCCAGTTCATAAGTATCAACTACCTTGTTGAACATCAGGATGCGTTGTTTTTGCAGGAAGGAAAGATCAAACCGTACGTTGTGCCCAAGTACAGGGTCGTTTCCGATAAAATCACTTAATTCCTGGATGACCGCATTGATGGGAGGGGCATGGCGCACCATTTCGTCCGTGATACCGGTCAACTGTGTGATCAAGCGGGGGATGGGACGCCCCGGGTTGATCAATTTGTGCCACTCCTTTTCCACACGGTTACCATTAAACCGTACTGCTGCGATCTCGATGATCGCGTCTTTTTGCGGGTCAAGGCCGGTCGTTTCGATGTCAATGGCAACAATGGAGGGCATGCGCGAATTATATCACGCGGGTCTTCCACCGCATCCGGAGCGGTGTTTCATCTGCATGTTATGATTATGATATTCAATCCTGCGGAGGTCCATATGCTGTCGCTACAAAATGCCAGTCTTGCAATCCAAATCAGTCCTGAGGATGGCTGGTTCTCGATCATTCCGCACGAAGATCGTTTTCCCCGCCTTGGACAGGTGCGCCTGGGTTGTGATTATGTTCTTAACGGGAAAAATGTCCGGGCGTTGGATGAGGCCTGGAAACCATTAAGCATTGAGCAGGAGAAGATTGATACCCTGGAGCATGGCCGTGTTGAGTTATTGAGGCTTATACTGCCAGAGGACCGCAATGGAATTGGATTCGATCTCAGTTTCGGTGTCACGCAGGAATACCCATTGATCCTGTGGAAGGTGGAAGTGATCAATCGCAGCGGCAAGCCGATCAAACTCAAGAAGATTGATTTGGTAAATGTTGAAGGTTCGGTTGGTGAAGGGGTTCATTATCCGGTAGCACAAAGCAGCGCTGATCTGGGATTTTTTTCCAATGGCTGGCAGTCGTGGTCTCCCACGCAGTGGTATCACGGGGATCAGAAGATGCGTATCAGCCGGCTGGGAGCGCTCCAGCATCCGATGATCTACAACCCCGGAACCCCGTTACCCCGCCGGGTGGGCTCCTTCTCCAGTGATATGTTCGCCGTGATCGGCGATTTGAGCGCTCGCACAGGTTTTCTGGTGGGCTTCCTGTCTCAAAAAAACCACTTCGGTTCCATTTACGCAGATCTGAATCGCAACCAGGTTGAAATGTGGGCAAATGGAGATGAAGCAATACTTAACCCCGGCTGCGCGATCGAATCAGATTGGGCGGTTTTTACACCGGTTCTGCTGGACCACCGCGATCCACTTGAGGTTTACCTCGAAGCAGCCGGACGTGAAAACCATGCGCGTTCTCGATTGAGAACCCCGGTGGGTTGGTGTTCGTGGTACCACTTTTACACTGCGGTCACCGCGCAGGATATTGAGAATAATCTTGCCACAATTGTGGCAGCCCAGGAAAATCTACCGATCGAACTGGTTCAGATCGATGATGGTTTTGAAACCCGGGTGGGTGATTGGTTTAGTTTCAAAACAACTTTTCCGGATGGATTAACACCGCTTGCCCAAAAGATAAAACAGGAAGGACTGATGCCTGGTCTCTGGCTGGCACCATTTATTGTGCATCCTGCTTCGCGGCTCATGCAGGAACATCCGGATTGGATATTGTGCAAAGAAAATGGGAAACCTGTCAATGCGGGATTCGTTTGGAACCGCCTGGACACTGCGCTGGACTTAACCATACCGGATGCCCTTGATTACGCCTGCCGGGTCGTGGATGCGGCTGTGCACGAGTGGGGTTTCCCTTATCTGAAACTGGACTTTTTGTATGCAGCTGCATTAAAAGGCTGTTACTCTGATCCGACAAAAACCCGCGCCCAGGTGATGCGGCTCGGCACAGAAGCCTTGCGCCGGGCTGCCGGTGACGAGACTATTCTGCTGGGCTGTGGGGCTCCAATGGGTTCCATGCTCGGGCTGGTGGATGCCATGCGCATCGGGCCGGATGTGAGTGGAGAGTGGGCTCCAGCTTTTCATGGGATTAATGTTTTATTTAAGGACGAGCCCTCGATGCCGTCTGCGCGGAATTCGATCCGCAATATTCTAACCCGGGCGAGTATGGATCACAAATGGTGGGTGAACGATCCGGATTGCTTGTTGCTGCGCCCTGATACCAGGCTTTCTCTTGCAGAAGTCCGCTCACTTGCGACAGCCATCGCGACGACCGGCGGAGCGTTGCTGCTCTCTGATGATCTGCCCGTCTTGCCTGCCGAGCGGTTGCGTATAGCTGAAGCGTTGATCCCCGTCATCAACCAGCCGGTCAGAATTATTGATTGGTTCGGTGCCGAGATGCCAGCCAGGATCCGCCTGGATATGGTGGAGACAGAAAGCTGGCATGTTCTGGCGGGGTTCAATTGGGCGGATCAACCGGTTGATTTGCAGATCGACCCTGTTGAATACCACCTGGAAGCAGGTCATTACTTTTATAGAGAATTCTGGAGCGGTCAAATAGGGGAGTGCAGTGAGAAGGATCCGATCCGCTTTAGAGCAGTACCTGCCCATGGTTGTGTCCTTATCGCCTTGCGCAGAAAGGTGGCAGAAAAAGCGGCTTACCTGGGCAGCGACCTGCACTTTTCGCAGGGGATTGAGCTCGCGGAATGGCTTGAGACAAATGATGAGGTCAATGTTACATTGCGCCTGCCGCGATCCGCTGGTGGAAAGATCTTCCTTTACCTGCCGCGTGGAAAAGGTGAAACGCGGGTCAATGATTTACCGGAAATACTCGTTCCGGTCGCTGATGATATCTACAGTCTACAAGTGCAGGTGGACGGTTTTTGTAAAATCAGCATCAGTTATTAAGAACAAATAGCGGAGCAAAGCTCCGCTATTTGATAAAGGTGGAAGTTATTTCTTTTCAGTCGGGATGGGAGGTAATCCTTCTCCTTCAATCCCTTTCTTCCATCCCTGCATAGCAGTCTGCTTGCGGGCTTTGCTGCGGCGCATTAACCAGCGCACCAGGAAGAAGATCGGCAATCCAATGACCAGAACGATCGGCAGAATGTATAGTCCGAGCCAGATCAGGAAGTTAACCAACCCCTTACCAAACTTCACCAAGGCTTCAAGTGCGTCTTGTGCCACACCGGAGGGTTTCCATCCGGCTACGGTCAATGTCGCGATACTTTGCTTGGAAACGATTTGGATCGAGATTGATGAAGTGGACACAGATTCATCGTAATACTTGATCTGTCCCTTGATCACCTCGATCTGCTCGGTCACTTGCATTTTCTGGGTGTAGATGGATAATGCTTCCTCTGTATTTGCGGCGTTTTCATAAAACTCGGATAGTTTGGCGTCCGCCTCTTCCAGGTTGCGCAGGCGTGACTGCAGGTCAGTGTATTCTTTGGTGACGTCCTGACCGGAAACATTCTCATTGAGGGTGAATTTTTTCGCATCACCGGTCATTGCCTTGATCTTTTCCATGGCTTCATCCAGGCGTTGGGCTGGAACGCGGATGGTCACCTGGGCTTCAAAGACTTCGCTGCCGTTGAGTGTTTGAGTCTTGTATAAGTTGGAAGAGACTGTAAAACCGCCCATGTCCCTGGCAAGCTTTTGAACATCCGTCAATGTAACGGAAGGGTCATCCACTGCGATGGATAGATTAGCAGACATCATGATCATCTGTGTCGATTCAGCCGCGGCTGCCCAACCGCTGCTGGTGTTTTTGGATTCTTCGTAGGAAAGATCGTTCTCCATGGCTGGCATCGGTGCTTCAACCGGCGCGCCAGCTGAACCCATGTATCCATCTTGTTGATTTTCATAATTTGTTGAAGACCGGGCAGCGCAGCCGCCGAGGAGTAGCGCGGTGATCACCAGGCTGATCAAAATGCGGTTTGTTTTCATTATCTCTTCCTCCTTATTGAGTCGCGATTAAATGACTATTGGACGATTTGAACTTGTGACGCAGCCGAAGTGAGTTTTGTTCCCGTCTACCAGCCGGCGCTCAGCCGGTTGGCGTGTTTTTCCGGTAACCCGGCTTTGATGATGCGCGCTTGTACTGAAGCGATATCGTACGCCACACGGTGGATTTCCCATGTCATCGCATCAGGATCAAACAATCCAAAGGATGCTCTTGGATCGTTGTCTCGCGGTTGACCAACCGAACCGGGGTTCATGATTGCCCGTCCGGTGAGGACAACTGGCATTCCCGCTGGTGGAAATTTCCTTTGTGATTTTTTACCATTTTCCTGTTCGAGGAACATCAGCGGCAGGTGCGAATGTCCCACAAATGCGAACCGGGTCGTAAATTGGGAAAAGTTCTGGTCAGCGTCTTGAGGATCAAGGATATATTCCCAGATCGGGTTCCCTGGACTTCCGTGCGCCAGGGTGACCAGGTCAGTGACAATGACTTCGGGCAGGGCTCGCAGAAATGCGTTGGTCTGCGGGGTTATGATCCTGCGTGAAATGCGGATTGCTTCACTGGCTTCATAATTGAACATATCCAGGTTGCCCGTATCGCCAATGGCCAGATCGTGATTGCCTTTTACACACAGCAGGTTAGGCAGTGAACTTACCAGCTCAACACACTCGTTCAGGTCAGCCCCATAACCGACCAGGTCTCCCAGGCACCAGGTGGCGTCGAACTTACCTGCCTCTTTTATGACGGCTTCGAGAGCGGTCAGGTTGGCGTGTATGTCAGAAATTACGAGTATTTTCATGCGAACACCTGAAAGTAGATCGAAATCTCACTAATTCTACAGTCTAATTCGGGTTAAAGAGTCACCACACTGCTGATGATCTCCGCGGCGTAGTCATAGCGTTGGAAGGCGGGCATCAGGTAAATTCCCTGCACGTGGGGTTTGATCTGCCTGACCAGGTCAATGGTCAATTGGATCCCTGTGCGCGCGCCCTGGTCACCGCTGTTATCCATTAATTCACGCGTCTCAATCGGGATTTCGATGCCGGGTACCTCTGATTGCAGGAAAGCTGCATGCCGCGCACTGGCTAACGGCAGCAGGCCGGCAATCAATGGGATGGGAAGTGTTCCATGATCGGCTTCGTAAGCCTGGAGGAAAGAGGTCACCAATTCAGGGCGATAGATCGGTTGCGTGAGAATGAAATCTGCGCCGGCTTTCAACTTGCGGCGCAAGTTGCGGATCTCGGAGGTCATATCCGCCGGGTTGAGATTGAGGGCGCAGCCCACAAAGAAACTGGTCGGCTGGCCGATGTCACTACCAGAAAGGTCGAGCCCGGCGTTAAAACCTTGTTTGATCAGTTTGATCAGCCCGGAAGGTACCAGGTCGTAATTATCCATGGCATCCGGATATTCACCGATCGAAGTGGGATCACCCATCACAACAAAGATATTCCGGACGTCAAGGGCGTGCGCGGCCAGCAAGTCACCCTGTACACGTAACACGTTGCGTCCGCGGGTAGGAAAGTGCAGCACGGTCTCGACACCGATCTTGCGCTGGAGCAGGCTGCACACAGCCCATGGGCTCATACGCATGCGCGCCATTGGACTGTCGGCCACATCGATTACATCCGCGCCAGCCTCAGCCAACAGGCTGGCTCCTGCCAGCAGTTTGTGGGTGACCACGCCCCGCGGAGGGTCCATTTCTACAGCAATGACAAATTTTCCGTCACTCAGCTTCTGTGCCAGGTTCGTGGGGGGTAATGCTTCCGGTTGTTCACGACCAGTCTGGTCACGTAGAGAGATCTGTTCTACAGGGGTCCTAACCAGTTTTTCCACGGCTTTGAACGTATCAACCATGGCGGCAATGTGCGCGGGTGTGGTACCGCAACAGCCGCCAATAACGCTTGCTCCGGCTTCCCAGAAGGAGAGAGCGTATTTCCCAAAATATTCCGGGGCGGCCGGGTACATGATGCGCCCTTCCACCTGCTCCGGCCAACCGGCGTTAGGCATCACCGAAAAAACACCATCCGGAGCAGCCTGCCGCATCAACTTAAGCAGGTTCAATATCTGGTTGGGACCGCCTGAGCAATTAACCCCAAGCACATCCGCACCGGCTTCCTGAAGGCGTAGGGCAACCTTGGATGGCGGATCACCAAGCAGCGTGCGGTTGTCGCGGGTGTAGGTCATGGAAGCGATAACCGCAATATCATGCGCCACCTCGCGCACAGCTGAGATCGCCTCAACCAGCTCGTATAGGTCGGTGATGGTTTCGATGATGATCAAATCCACCCCTGCATTCACAAGTGAGGTGACTTGTTGTGCAAAAGCTTCGCGGGCTTCCGGGAGTTGCACGCGTCCGAAAGGTGCCAGGCGCACTCCCAGCGGACCGATGTCACCGGCGATCAGCGCGCTTTTCCCGCTGGCAGCGATCGCGCGCCGGGCAATCTCAACGGCGGCGTGGTTGATCTCCTCCAATTTGCCGTCCATACCCTGCGCCCCCAGTTTGAAGCGATTCGCACCGAACGTGTTGGTTTGAATGATGTCCGAGCCTGCCTTCAGGTAATCCTGATGGACACTCTCGACAATCTCCGGATGCGTAAGATTGACACAATCAAAACAGGTAATGTTGAGCGGTAAGCGTTGACTGAGAACGGTGCCCATTGCACCATCTGAGAAAAGAGCGCGGTTTGTGTTGATTAATTCGATAAGCTCGTTGCGTGTGATCATTCTTTTTACCTCAGCGCATCAACTGTTCCAGCCGGGTTTCGCCGATGTTGAAATATTTGGCGTCCGGGTGATGCAGGATGATTGCCGCAGTGGATTGTTCCGGGACAAGCTGGTAAGCGCTGGTCAGGTTCATGCCCAATTCCTGGCGGGCGGGCAGCAATTCGAAGACCTTTTGATGATCTTCCAGTTCTGGAAGGGAGGGGTACCCCCAGGAGTAACGTTTGCCTTGTTCTGCTGTCATTCCCAGCTCCTTGCGTATGTGCCGGTGCAGAAAATCGGCAGCGGCTTCTGCAGTCTGTACTGCCAATCCATGAGTGAAGTAAGCTTCTGTATAATCGTGCGCGGCCTGCAGACGGTCAAATCGCTGTGTGGCGGCTTCCCCCACGGTGACAACCTGCAGCGCGACCGTATCCATTTTTCCCGAACCGATCTCCGCAAAATAATCGGCCAGGCACAGATAATCACCGCTGTTCTGGCGCGGGAAAGAAAAACGGGTCAGTTCTTTTGGCGTGGAGGTTTGAAGAGATTCAGGGTCGTAGACGACCAGCTCGTCGCCGTCAGCCTGCACAGGCCAATAACCGTACAATCCTTGTGGCTTTAACCACCCTTCTGCCAGGGCTTCCTTTTGCATGCGTTCCAGCCGGGTCTCATAATCCTTTTTCAGTTTTACCCATTCCTCGCCGTGGGAGTTTTTTGCTCCCCAGGAGAGGCGGAAAAGTTCATTCAGTGAGAGATGTTTGAACACGATCTCAAGCGGCATGTTCTGAACAACCCTCACCCCCCAGGATGGTGGAACCGGGATGTTGGGAGCCGGTTTGACGGTTCTTGTGATTTGGCTGGAATTTGATGACTGCGTGGACATCGTTTGCCCCAGTTCAAACTCCGCTTCCTTGATCATCTTTGAGAACAGAGCAGTGCGCTTTTCCGGATCTGCCAGGGCATCCATGGTGGAGAGTCCTTCAAAAGCATCTTTGCAGTAAAAAACACCGGGTGCATAGTATTCACCGGATTCGGTTTGCAGGATACGCCTGCCGAAGCGTTGGTTGATGGCAGCGCCGCCTACCAGAACAGGGAACTTTAATCCCCGACGATGCAGTTCATTAACGATCAAGGGCATTTGTTTGCTGGTGCTAACCAGCAAAGCGCTCAGTCCTATGGCGTCTGCCTTTTCTTCGATCGCCCTGGTGATAATCGTTTCGGCTGGCACCTGTTTCCCCAGATCGACCACGGTGTAGCCATTGTTGGAGAGGATCGTTTTCACAAGGTTCTTACCGATGTCGTGCACGTCCCCGTACACGGTTGCCAAGACGAGCCTGCCCTTGCTGACCCCTTCCTTGCGGTCCAGGAAATTTTCAAGGTACGACACCGCTTTTTTCATTACTTCAGCTGATTGCAGCACAAATGGCAGGATCAGCTCCCCGCTGCCGAAACGGTCGCCGACCTCTTTCATGGCGGGTAGCAGCACTCGATTCAGAACACTTACAGCTTTTTCGCCAATGCTTATAGTAGGTTCGCGCTCTGAGAGGATGAGATCGATATCACTTTCAATTTCCTCTTTATGTCGATGCACGATCTTCCAGTGCAGGCGTTCGGCTGAGGTCATCGCTGCCAGGGTTTCCTGTTGGGCATTCTTCCGGTCCCCCACCGGCACTGCATCTTGGAAATGCTCGATCAGTCTTTGCAGTGCGTCAACTCTGCGGTTGAAAACCAGGTCTTCAGCCAGTTCACGTTCTACTGGTGGAATATCCGCATAAGGAGTGATGGTTGCCGGATTAACGATGGCCATATCAAGCCCGGCTTGAACCGCGTGAAAAAGCATCACACTGTTGATCACGCTGCGGGCGTTGGGAGCCAGACCGAACGAGACGTTGCTGACCCCTAATGATGTCAAAACACCCGGTAATGCCTGTTTAATGAGGCGAATCCCTTCGATGGTTTCAATGGCAGAAGCGGAAAATTCATCTGAACCGGTGGCCAGCGTAAAAGTCAGGTCGTCAAAGACGAGGTCTTCTGCTGCCAATCCATGTTCGTTTACGGCAATCTCGTAAATCCTCCTGGCGATTTCAAGCTTGCGCTCTCTTGTCTTTGCCATGCCCTGTTCATCGATCGTGAGGACGATCACCGCCGCTGCGTATTTTTTGGCCATGTCAAAAATACGGTCTGCCTTTTCTCTGCCGGCCTCAAGGTGGGTGGAGTTGATCAGGCAGCGGCCGGGGGTAGTCTTTAGCGCCGTTTCCAGCACGTCCAGTTCTGTGGTGTCGATTACAAGGGGAAGACGGATCACAGGGGCGATGGTCTTGATCAGTCTCTGCATGGTCAGGTTTTCATCCGCTCTCTCGGTCAACGCCACACACAGGTCCAATCCATGCGCACCGCCTTCCACTTGCTGTTGTGCCAGGGTCAAAATGCTTTCAAAGTCATTTTCGAGAACCATTTTTTTGAAAGCCCGGCTGCCCTGGGTATTCAACCTTTCAGCGATGAAGAAAGGTGGGGGTTCCTGCTGCATCGGTTGAGCTTGCATGGCGGAAGCCAGGCGGGCGGATTGGGGAGCAGTCCGTGGCGCAGGAACGAGCGGGGCAACCTTTTCGACCAGTTGCTTGAGGTGTTGCGGTGTGGTTCCACAGCAGCCGCCAACAACATTTATGCCATACTTTGCCGCAAATTCAAACAGCGTTTCAGCGAAGGATTCCGGTTCCAATGGATAGACCGCTTGCCCGTCGATGTTCAAAGGCAAACCTGCGTTGGGTATGCAGGACACTGGCAGCGGGCTATTCTCGCCCAGGTAGCGGATCGGTTCGCGCATGAAATCCGGACCGGTGGAGCAGTTCATCCCGATCACATCGATGGGAAGTTTTTCGAGGATCGTCAGTACAGCGGATATGTCTGTTCCCAGCAGCATACGCCCGGTTGTGTCCAGCGTGACCTGTGCCTGGATGGGTAATCGGACGCCGGTTTTTTCGAAAGCGATTTGAATGCCGTGGATGATTGCTTTAACTTCCAGGATGTCCTGCGATGTTTCAATTAGCAGGAGGTCAACCCCGCCGTTGATCAATCCCTCAGCCTGTTCGCAGAAAATCGCCGCCAGATCATCAAAACTGACATTGGATAGTTCCGGATCGTTCATGGATGGGAGCTTACCGGATGGGCCGATGGAGCCGGCAACAAAGCGCTTTTTTTCCGGCGTTGAATACTCATCAGCCAGCTGTCGAGCCAGTGTGGCGGCAGTCTCATTGATGAGGGTTACCTGGTCTGCAAGCCCGTATTCTCCCAGGGTGATCCGGTTCGAGCGGAAGGTGCAGGTTTCGATGACATCCACACCGGCTTCCAGGAACGCACGGTGGACCTGTTCAACTGCCTGTGGGTAGGTGATGACCAGGTAATCGTTGCAGCCATTGGTTCGTTCGCCCCCGAAATGTTCTGCACTTAGATTCTGTTTTTGCAGGTTGGTTCCCATCGCGCCATCAAAGACGATGATTTTTTTCTTCATTGCATCAAGGTACGCTCGGCTTGTATTGTCCCGGTTCATATACACTCCTATCGTCATTTGTCTATTAATAAAAAACCTCTCTAGAGAGGTTGGCTGGAGCTGCTTTGCTCTCTCATCTTCCAGAATTTCTTCTGCCGGACTTGGCACCTGGCTGTCGCGCGGTTGCCGAGGTTTCTTTGGGCCGGTCCCTCCACCTCTCTTGATGAGTGGGTCGTTTGACCCTATGATGAAGTGATTTTACCATGATTACGCTGTTGGTTTATTGCCATCCGATCGAATGACAAGGCTGGAAACTCGAGGGTGTGATTTACCCTGGTAATTTTCAATAACGTCCGCTATTGATATAATGAGTTATCATCGTAATCATAGGATCTGCCCGTGAGTAAGCAATCAGAAGAAAATCAAGATCGATCCTACCGTTTCTTTCCGGTTTTCATCACCAGCCTCATCCTGATTCTGCTTGGTGTTTTCGGATTGGGGGCGTTGTTTATTTTCACTGTTCCAACCCTTGGACCTCGCTGGTTGTTGTTCTTCCTGGTCACACTTTTATTCAGCGGTTTGGCGCTTCCGGTGGTTTATTATCTTCACAAACGTTTCCCGTCCAATCCTCTGGTCACACCGGTGGTGATGGTTCGCGAAGCGCTCTGGTTTGGTCTCTTCGTTGACATCATTTTATGGCTTCAATTTGGCAAAGTATTAAATCCGGCATTGGCCATTTTTATCGCAATTGGTTTGTTGATCATTGAATTGCTCATCCGCATGAGGGAGCGCAGCCGGTTTTCTCCCCAGAATAGCTCAGATGAATGATCTTCGCCTGCTTCCGTCGGTTGATAAATTACTGAGTCTTCCACAAGCCGGTCCCTTGATCGACAAATTTGGACGCGGGCAGGTACTTAATGCCGTCCAGAAAGAACTCGCAATCATCCGAGCCAAACCTGATCGTAAAGATTCCGATTTGCTGGCTGAATCGATTCTGCATCAGGTGGGTATCAGTCTGGAAGAACAGAATCACCCTTCGCTGGTTCGGGTTATAAATGCGAGTGGCGTGGTTCTGCACACCAACCTGGGGCGCGCTCCGTTATCCGAAAGTGCCATCGAGGCGATCCGTGTTGTCGCGGGTAGCTACTCGAATCTGGAATATGACCTGCCAAAGGGCGTCCGTGGTTCACGATCAGTGCATGCGCGCGATCTATTGTGCCGGCTCACCGGGGCTGAGGATGCCCTGGTGGTGAACAACAACGCCGGCGCGGTCTTGTTATGCCTTTCGGCCTTGGCCAGGCGGCGCGGGGTGATCATTTCCCGTTCGCAGCTCGTGGAGATCGGCGGCGGTTTCCGTGTACCGGATGTGATGAAACAATCCGGTGCCAGGCTGATCGAAGTGGGAACGACCAACCGCACCCGGCTTGAAGACTACGAAGACGCACTGAAAACTGGTGCGGCACTGGTCATGCGTGCGCACACATCGAACTTTAAGCTGGTCGGTTTTACTGCCCAACCCGAACTCTCAGAAATTGTTGAACTCGCGCACCGTTACCAGGTTCCATTAATGGATGATCTTGGTTCTGGCGCGTTATTGGATACCGCGGGTTATGGGCTAGCCCACGAACCGATGATTCAGGAGTCCCTGCAAGCCGGTGTGGACCTGGTGTGTTTCTCAGGAGATAAACTGCTGGGTGGTCCCCAGGCCGGGATCATTCTCGGCAATGCAGATCTTGTCGCAAAGTTGAAGCGTCACCCTTTGGCGCGTGCCATCCGGGCTGATAAGTTGTGCCTGGCTGGTTTGAGCGCCACCTTGCTGCACTACCTCAAGGGAGATGCAGAGCGCGCTATTCCTGTGTGGAGGATGATTGCTGCAGATCTTTCCACGCTCAGGCAGCGGGCAGAAAACTGGCAGCGCAGGTTAAACATGGGCGAGGTGGTACCCGGTGAATCCACCATAGGTGGAGGCAGCCTGCCAGAAGAAACACTGCCCACTTTTGTGTTATCGTTATCCATACCCCGCGTGGATAGTTTCGCTGCGCGCTTACGCAGAGCCAAAATACCGGTCATTGCACGGGTGCAGGGCGGGCACTTACTGCTCGACCCGCGCACTGTTCTTGAAGAAGAAGATCAACCCCTGGTTGACATACTAAACACTACACTGGCAGGAGCAAACAATGAAGTCAGATCTTGATAAGTTCATGAAGCAGCACGACATTGATGTCCTTTTTATTACCGGTGCAGCCCAGCATAACCCGGCAATGATCTATTTTGTAGGCACAGCACATGTTTCCGATGCCTTTCTGATCAAAAAACGCGGTAAAGCCCCGGTTCTTTTCCATTACCCCATGGAACGTGAAGAAGCAGCGAAATCCGGCTTACCGCTGACCAGTCTTTCCAAGTACCCGATCTCTGAATTGCTAAAGGATGCCGGAGGAAATTATCTCGATGCGATGGTCTTGCGCTTGAAAAGAATGCTGGAGGACCTTGATATTCGGTCCGGACGTGTGGCAATCTATGGCAAGGATGAAATTGGTCCCGTTTATGCCATGATCAATGGACTGGAAAAATTGATGCCCGGTATCCAGATGATCGGTTTTGTGAGAGATGAAATCCTTTCAAACGCGATGATGACCAAGGAAGCAGACGAGATCTCCCACATCCGCGAGATGGGGCGCATCACCACTGCAGTAGTAGGTAAGACAGCCGATTACATCACCGGACACAAAACCAGTCGGGAAACTGTGGTGCATACGGACGGTTCTCCGGTAACGATCGGCGAAGTGAAAAACCTCATCAACCTGTGGCTGGCTGAATTTGGGGTTGAAAACCCGGAGGGAACGATCTTTGCCATCGGCCGGGATGCTGGGATACCCCACTCCGTTGGCACGCCCTCTGATCCTCTCAAATTAGGCCAAACGATCGTCTACGATATTTACCCGTGCCAGGCTGGCGGCGGATATTTTTATGATTTCACAAGAACATGGTCGCTTGGTTACGCAACTGATGAAGTACAGGCACTCTATGATCAGGTGAAGCAGGTTTACGATACGCTCGTGAGTGAATTGGAAGTGAATGCGCCTTTTTCCAGGTATCAGGATCGCACCTGCGAATTATTTGAAGCCATGGGGCATCCCACTATCCGTACGAACCAGGTTACCGAAGTAGGTTATGTCCACTCAGTAGGACACGGGATCGGTTTGAAGGTGCACGAGAAACCCTGGTCCTCCACCACGAATTCTTCCCCGACGGATATCCTTGCTCCTGGCGCTGCGTTCACGCTTGAGCCCGGGTTATATTATCCGGATCGCGGGATGGGCGTTCGCATTGAAGATTCTTATGTAGTGACCCCGGATGGACGATTTGAGATCCTGGCGGATTATCCAAAGGACTTGATCCTGCCGTTGAAATAGAGGCACAAATTGGGAACAGGAGTGAGGTTATGCAATTAAAACCTGCGCGGGTGTTAGGGATCGAGACTTCCTGTGATGAGACCGCGGCGGCAGTGGTGGAGAATGGTCGCGAGATTATCTCCAGCGTGGTCGCCACACAGATCGACTTGCACGCGAAATATGGTGGTGTCTTCCCTGAGGTGGCATCACGCCAGCACGTGCGCGCCATTTACCCGGTGATCGACGAAGCACTGCAGCGGGCAAACATGAGCCTGGCAGATGTCCAGGCTGTTGCGGTTACGCGCGGTCCGGGTTTGGCAGGCTCTCTTGTGGTTGGTATGAATGCGGCCAAGGGCATCGCTCTAGGGCGGCAGGTACCTTTGATTGGTGTCAACCATCTCGAAGGTCACATCTATTCCGCCTGGCTTTATCCCGCTGATACACCCAAACCACCGCCGGCCCCTGAATTTCCACAACTTGTGTTGTTGGTTTCAGGTGGTCACACGGAACTAAACCTGGTGGCGGATCATCTGCAATACAAACATCTGGGCGGGACGCTGGATGACGCAGCAGGCGAAGCCTTCGACAAGGTTGCCCGCATGCTGAACCTGTCCTATCCCGGCGGACCTTCCGTGCAGAAAGCTGCCGGGGATGGCAGCCCTGATGCATACAATTTCCCCCGCGCCAGGCTGGAGGGTACTTGGAACTTCTCATTCAGCGGTCTAAAAACTGCCGTCCTGCGCGAAGTCAAAATGCTTGAAAAGACCACGCTCAATCTGCCTGTTGCTAACCTGGCTGCCAGCTTCCAGGCTGCAGTGGTGGATGTATTGTTCACCAAGACCATGCAGGCTGCCCGTGAATTTGGGGTCAAGTCTATTCTTGTGGCGGGCGGTGTTTCAGCCAACCACGCCCTGAGAGACAGATTCACTTCCCAGCGGGAGTTCGCGGTGCACATTCCGCCATTGTCGCTGTGCACGGATAACGCCGCCATGATCGCAGCAGCGGGTTACTTTCATTACTGCGCCGGACACATCGACCCGCTTGACCTGGATGTCATGCCCACCTGGCCGCTGAGTTAAGTCACTTTTTTATGCGGATTACATCTAAATGAATGCAGAAACAGTAAGGGATGAAGGCTTCGTGGATCTCCTGATCTCAGGAGATCGCCAGGCTTTCAGCGAGCTGATTGAGCAAACCTCAGCTAAAATCTACGCTCTCGGGATGCGCGTGCTGGGCAACGAGCAGGATGCCGAGGATATGCTCCAGGAAACTTACCTCAAGGCACTAAAAGCCCTTCCGAACTTTGAAAAACGGTCATCCATCAATACCTGGCTGTTCCGGATCGCTACCAACGAAGCACTGATGCTCTTGCGGAAAAAGAAAACCGGTTTCAACATGGTCGCTATTGATCAGAGTGATGAAGAAGATGAAGCCCCGTTTGAGATCCTGGATTGGTGCTGCCTGCCTGAGCAGGAAATGGTCTCAGCTGAGACGCGAACCATGCTCAACAAAGCAGCCGATCAATTATCCCCCGCACTCAGAATCGTGTTTCAACTAAGGGATGTGGATGGTTTTTCGGGGCAGGAAACAGCGGAGATTCTGGGGATAAACGAAGATGCGGTGAAAACCCGCCTGGTACGGGCAAGGCTGAAATTACGGGAAGAACTTTCTGCGTACTTTAGAGACCGGATGGAAGGAGGAGTAAATCATGCATGAACACGGACATTGCCAGGCTTATCTGAAGCAGATATCTGATTACGTGGATGGTGAACTCTCCTCCGAAGTATGCGCCAGTCTGGAATCCCACTTAAAGGAATGTGAAAATTGCCGGATTGTCGTGAACACTTTGCGCAAGACCATTGATCTTTATCATGACACCGCAGAAAACGACGACCTTCCGGATAAAGTCCGATCACGTCTTTTCGCCAGGCTAAACCTGGAGGATCCCAAACAAGGAGGGATTCATGGAAGTTGAATCTGCCGGATCAAACGCCATCCCGGATCCCGCCGGGAAAAATAAGTCCTACGAGTTAAAACCCGACACGTGCCGGGGGATGTTGTGTCCAAGTTGCCGCCAGGCTACTTTGAATTACAACAGGATGCTCGAACTGATTTGTCCGAATTGCGGCTACCGGGAACCCGGCGGCGCATTTACCTGATAATCGAAGATTTCTCCGGTCTGGAGATTTTTCTTGTAACAAATGAGTTATAGAGTTGAGACATTTTATCTAAAAGGAGGATAGTTGTTATGGACGCAAAATTAACCTGGAAATCCGGCCTTGCGTTCAAGGGAGTATCAGACTCCAGCTTTGAGGTTCCGTTGGATGCTTCAGTGGAGCATGGCGGAGGCGGGGCAGGGGTCGTGCCGATGGAAATGATCCTGATGGGATTGGGTGGTTGCACCGCCATGGACGTGATCTCGATCCTGTCAAAAAAACGCCAGGAGGTGACCTCCTTTGAGATTCTGCTTCACGCAGACCGCGCAACCGAGCACCCCAAAGTGTTTACCGACATCACGATCGAGTATGTGGTGAAGGGAAAGGGGCTCGACACGGACGCGGTGGCAAGAGCGGTTGAGTTAAGCGAAAACAAGTACTGCCCGGGTATGGCGATGCTGCGCAAAGCAGCCAAAATAAAAACCGCATTCCGTGTTGAACAGGAATGAAATGGAAACGGCACCCGATCGGGTGCCGTTTTTTCGAATGATCTCATAAAAACAAATCAATCATATTTACCAGCCGTGATCTGGCTGTCAGGGTCTGAACATGTGCAGGCGTCAACAGTCCTGCCGTGTTTTTTCAAAGTTCCCAGGTATTCTGCAGAACCTTTGTCCGCCACCCAGCCTTCCAGGTTGAAAGCCGTTACGCCCGCGGCCGGTATCCATTCACCGTTGTACTTGCGGGCAATATGGACGTGGGTGCCGGTGGCTGAACCGCCTTCACAGGACGGGTGACCGATCGGATCACCAGTCTTGACCAGCATTCCCGGCTGGATCTGTTCGGTCTTGCCGAGGTGCAGGTATAAGATCACCCATCCCGTTCTTTCATCGCCGTCGCCATCCAGGTCGAGCAGTACCAGTGCTGGTTCAGAGCGCACGATCTGCCCATCCGCCACTGCCACGACATATTCGGTGCTCGGGGCGCAACCCCCAATGGCGGCCGGCGGGGCAAAATCGATCGCGGCCAGCGGTTCACCGTTCCCCCAGGCTGCGTGCGGACCGCCGGTATACGTCCACGTTTTTCCCAGGGCAAAGGGAAGGGCAAGTTCCGGTTGCTGTAAATTTCCGGAAATGTGATCCGTGTAATTCTGCCAGGGATCACCGAAAAGTTCGGTGTAGGTTTTATAAAAACCTTCGCTATAAATGGCTGCCTGGTATTCCTCGATCGGTAATAATCCGGCGAAGTAATTCTGCAGCGCTACGGTGGCGGCGTTCTGCCACGGGTCGGGATGTTCGATCGAGCCATCCAGGCGTGTGATGGTATCGAACTCGCCGATGCGCCAGCTGTAATAACCATTGTTGAGCAAGTTGGCAGCCCAGTTCATTTGCATGTAAAGCCCAACGTGGAACTGGTCCTCGTACCCCAGTGGATAACGCTCCAGGTCATCCGGGATGGTTGCCGCGCTGAGACCCTGCGCCTGGAATTCGATCAACGCCAGCAGCAGACGCGGGCTGACGGAATAATTGCGCGCCACGTAATCCACTACATCTCCCCCGCGCCGGGTTTCATCTCCAGCCAGCACAGAGTAATCCTTCAACCAGCCGGGATGCGCGTCAACGAAGGCGCGGGTATCGAAGTCCATCTGTGCCGGTCCATTGATGAAAAGGGCATCCGGCAGGATCTGGAAAGGATTGCCCCACAACGCCTTGTAATAAATGGGTATCTGCAGGGTTTCACCCGGTGTGAGGGTGGTGGCATCCTGTGGAATTTCAGGATTGGCTTCCAGTATCTCGGGAATGGTGGTATTGAAATGTGCGGCGAGCGCCGGGATCGTGTCTCCCGATTGTGCGGCGTATGTAACAAGAGTGCCAGGGTCGTAGACAGGGCGGGTGGCCAAGGGTGTGGGTTCTGTGACCGGCTCTGACTCAGGAGCAGGTGTTTGCGGAAAAGGTGTGATGTATATCGGGGAGGGTTCCATTGGCGCACATGCAGCGACCATGCAAATAGCCAGGCTGATCCCGATCAACCTGATCAACAAAACTGAAGGCTTGAACTTTCGATTTTGCCCAGTATCCATGTGTTAAATGTTTATACCAGCAGGGTGCCCTTTTTGCTAGGGAATCTGGATATTCGACTTATTGGAAGAGAGAGGGTCCGCAATGACCTTGTGATCACCATTTACCAGTTTGCCCTGGTAAGGAGCGTCCCCGTTCTTTGCCACGTATCCGCTCATCGTGAATGACAGCGGGCCATCTGCAAGGATCCACTCCCCATTGAATTTTCGCGCGATGTGCACATGCGTGCCGGTCGAGACACCGCCTTCACAGGATGGGTGCCCGATCTTATCACCCGCTGCGACGACAGTCCCGGTCGCGACCTTGTCACGCGTCTCAATATGCAGGTAGAGGATGTTCCATCCGGTTTGTTCATCACCATCGCCATCAAGATCAAGGATGACGACACCTTCCCCCGTACGCGCAATCACGCCTGGTGCAACCGCGGTGACCCACTCGTTGGATTTGGCACAACCTGAGACTGAGGATGGCGGGCCAAAGTCGATCGCCGCCGTTGCGCCGTCCTCCCCCCAGGCTGAGTGGGGTCCGCCGGTGTAGCTCCAGACTCTGCCGGATTGGAAGGGGAGCTGAAACTCAGGCTGCTGCAGGTCGGTCGGGTAGAGCGGCTCAACAGCCTGCGAGCGGATCCAGAAATCACCAAACATGCTTTTCATTAAATCAGGCATATTCTCAGGTCCGAACAGCGCACCCGCCCATTCCAGTTGATCATACCAGCGTGAAAAGAGATACTGCACCGCGGCCGAGCCGGCGTTCAATCCCGGGCTGATCCTCACGGTTGATCCATCCTTGAATTGCAATGAAGATAATGTACCCGCTCGCCAGCCGTAATACCCGATGTTCAACTGCTGCACGGTCCAGGACAGTTGTTTATACAGCCCTTTGTATTCCAGCCGGACCATCCCCATGGGATATTCTGCTTCCGCAAAATTGGCCGGGCTGCCGTACAACCAGCCGCTTTTATATTCCAGCAGCGCCAGCAGCAGGTATGGGTTGATCGAATTCTCCAATGCCACGCGCTGCACCAGCTCGGCACCGCTGTATTGTTTTGAGCCAACGGTTTCTTTGTACCCGCTCAGGTGTCCACCGGCGCTTTCTACAAAGGCGGAGATGTCAAAATTGGAAGCTGAGGGAGAATAGACCACCTCGCTGTCCGGCATGACCAGGGTGGAATCGTACACCTCATCCAGTACGTCCGGTATGATCAATAACGTTCCCGGGTTGATCAGCCCCGTCTCGGGGATGGCGCTTGTGGCGACGATCTGCTCTGCTGTCACGCCGAAACGCCCCGTGATCGAGGGGAGGGTATCTCCTGCCTGGGTGTAATACTGGATGGGTGGTTTGGGTGTGGCGTTGGGATCCGGCGTACGGGTCGGCCTGGGTGTGCTGGTGATATCCGGCATATCCGTAAAAGTTGGCAGCGCAGTAATTACTGCTACTTCGGTATCTTCAACGGAAGCGATCGCCGCAGCAGTGGCTGGCACCTCAGTCGTGCTGACCACACCTTGTACGATGGCGGTCGCAGTCAGTTCAGCGGGGCTTACATAACCCTGTGAACAAGACAGGCTCGCCGCCGCGATGACCGCCCAGGCGCTGACGATCTGCAGCCTCCTAGCGACCGATCTGGTTATCATCCACCCGTCCATTCCAGGAATACACCACGTTACCATCCTTGTGCAGCGTTCCGCTGTATTCCTCGCCATCCCCCGCGGATACCCAACCGCTGAGTACAAACGGGATGTCTGTATCGGCTGAGATCCACTCGCCGTTGTAGCGCCGGGCGATGTGCACGTGCGTTCCATCTGAATATCCACCCTCGCAGGAGGCATGACCGATCCGGTCGCCGGTTTTTACCGCGGAACCTGCTGCGATGCGATCTCTGGACTCAATGTGCATGTACAAAATCGTCCAGCCGGTTTGTTCAAGTCCATCACCATCCAGGTCAAGGATGACCGCGCCGTTTTCAGAGCGGGTGATCACCCCATCGGCGGATGCGGTGATCCATTCATTGGAGGTAAAGCAACCGAACAGGTCGCCCGGAGGGGCGAAATCCAGCGCTGCCCACGCGGACCCATCTCCCCAGCCGGCGTGCGGCCCGCTGGTGAAAGACCATTGCACCCCTTCCTCGAAAGGAAGTTCCAGTTCGGGTTGGGCAAGGTCAAGCGGTAACAGCGGTTCGATCGCGCGGTCAAACGGGATGCCAAAGAAGTTGGTATAGGTTTCGTAGACGCCGTTTTCTCCCACGGCTTTCTGCCACGCTTCTGCGTTCGATTGCAATCCCAGCATGTACTGCACAGCGGCGGTCCCGGCGTTGATCGTCGGGGATAGCGGTGCCAGTGTGCCATCGGATAAGTTGGTGTGGGATATTGCGTTGATCTTCCACAGGTAATACCCGCGGTTGAGTTGTTTCGCGCTCCAGGCCAGCTGCATGTACAAACCTTTATAGAGCGGCTGGGCGAAACCCATCGGGTAATCGCGTCTGAACTCGTCGATTTGCTGTGAGGTGACCCATCCGGCACGGTATTCCAGCAGGGCCAGCAGCAGGCGCGGGTTCACAGAAAATTCCTGGCTGACGCGCCGGACGATCTGGACACCGCTCATTTCTTCTTCCTCGACTTCCTCGCGATAGTTCGCGAGGTATCCATCTCTGGATTTGATAAAGTCTTTCAGGTCAAACGCCGCGCTGGCGGGACCGTAAACCAGCTCGGAATCCGGGATGATCTTGAAATCCGATGGCGTGGTGCTGGGTTGTGGAGCGGGAACATTGATGATCTGCCCGATCTCGATCCAGTCCGGATTGATGGTTTCGTTGGCTGCGATGAGGGTTTCCAGCTCAAGATTGTACTTTGAGGCGATGTAACCCAGGCTGTCACCATACTGCACCACGTAAAGCTCAGTGTCAGGTCGGATCGTCGGCAGGACGCGCGGGGCATCCGGTGTGGGGGTGTAGTAAGGCGCATCCGGCGGACGCGTGGTGGGCAGCTGCGCGATGGCGGTCTCGTTGTTATCCACAACATTCGGGTTGGATGGGGTGGGGTCGGAGGCCTTCCACGGACTGGTTTCCGCAGCAGGCTTGATGCAGCCCGTGAGCAGCATTACGCTGGCAAGTACCAGCAGCAGGCGGCCTCTGCGCATCATCGCAACCCCCTTGTGAACAACCCGCTCACGAAGGGCCGCCCGGCGATGATGTGAATGTGCAAATGAAAAACGGTCTGACCTGCCGCTGATCCGGTGTTGATGATAGTGCGGTAGGCGGGTTCCTCGCCGATGACCTGGCGCGCGATCTTCTGCACGGTAAACAGCAGCCGGCTGACCAGTTCAGCATCCTCCGCCTGCAGGGCATCCAGCGAGTCGATGTGTTTGCGCGGGATGACGAGCAGGTGCACCGGCGCCACCGGGTGGATGTCCCGGATGACGACCACATCGCCGTCTTCGTACACCAGGTCGGCGGGGGCGGTTTTGTTAATGATGTTACAAAAGACGCAGTCAGACATATCCAGGATTTGGTTGCAAGATTCCTGCCTTAAGATTTCCTGTATTATATGCTGCTTTTCGTTTTTCTGTTTGGATGGCTGACTGCTGTTGGTGAGTCGCTTCAGGGGGTCGCCGGCAGCGCACGCCACAGCCAGAAGCCGCCGTAACCGGTGCGCCCGATCATGCGCTTCTCCCAGTCTGTCCACTCGTAAAACTGCCCGACGCCCGGGTTCGCCGGGTCGTAGAGCATCACCTCATCTATGATCACACCCTCTGCGGTGTTGATATTGGTGACGGCATAGGCGCGCCCGGCGTCATCCACGCGCGAGACCACCAGCATGTGCTCAAAACTGCCGCTGTCGCCGGCGAACAGGTAGAGGAAGTCTCCGGGGTAGAGTGGATTGGCGCTGTAGTCGATCTCGTTGATGGGCAGCGGCTGCTCAATCTTTTCGAAGCGCTCCGCTGGAAAAACTTCCGCCAGCATTCTTTCATCCTGCCCCGGGCGGGGATCCAGGTACCAGAAATCCACCAGCCTGACCGCAGCGTCGACCAGTCCTACCTGCTGCAGGATGGCGATGGAGAGCGGTCCGCACATGGTGGCGGGGTTGGCGTTGCGCCCGATGAAGTTCAGTTCGATCGCGGTATTGAGCGCCTCTTCGGGTGTGAGGCTGATGTACGCGCGCGCCGCAGCGTCCAGGGCTTCGTGCTGCTCAGGGGTGAGCGCACCAAGGTAGGGCGGCGGAACGGTGGGAGCGGGGGTGGGCGAGCTCATGTTTACAGTAGGGGTAAGCGCCGCGGGAGAGGGGGATGCCGGCGCGGTCGGTGGGAGCGCGGAAGGCGCGGCAGGCGCGCACGCGCCGAGCAGCAGCGCGCCAAGGAGCAGTACAACGGGGAGGAATTTGCGGGGCATCAGGTTCAATTGTAACCAAAAAAGCAGCCGTGAACCTCTCGTTTTTTCACGGGTTGCGGTATAATCCGAAGCGTTCGGGGCGTGGCTCAGTCCGGCTAGAGCACTCGGTTCGGGACCGAGAGGTCGGCGGTTCAAATCCGCCCGCCCCGACCAACTACCGCTGACATTCTGAAGAGGGGTCGGCGGTTTGCTTTTTGTCAAAAATTGCTTCTGTTGCACAGCATCTCACTTTGTTTGACAAATCCGGACTAAAAAGCGTGCTTTGCTGCACTTCACATCGCCCTGCGTACCCCGATGCAATAGAACCCGTACTTCACATCATTTTTGTCGTGTGTAAATTCCGAACTTTTTGTACTTGTCAATACGCTATGTTTAGAAAATCAGGCTTTTCTGATGTTAAAGAACAATTTTCCATTAGACTGTCAGTGTTTCTGATCACTTACCGATAACGAAAGAACTCTGCTCCTTGCTTTGTTCCCTGAAGGAAAGTAGAAAATCCCGAAAAAAAATTAATTGTCAAGTAATCGATCGAGCCATTTATCATCCGTCAGGCTCATCCGAAGAGGTGTAAGAGAGACAAGGTTGTGATCGATTGCCCACCGGTCGCTATCTTCATCAGGATTGGTCAGCGGTGTGGCTGCAAACCAGTAATGCTTTCGCCCATTCGGATCTTCCCCTTCTACAACCCTTCCGTTGTATTGTCGAACAGATTGGTGAGTCCATTTGATTCCCACTGGATTTTCCGGCAAATTTACATTGACCAGCTCTGGCTGATTCCCTGAGGTTAACATGCTGATCACATCAATGATGAACGGACGTTGTTTTTCATAAGTAGGTTCTTCGCCATTCAATACTTGACTGAAGGCGATCGATTGAACCCCAAAAATCAATCCTTGTTTGGCTGCTGCGACCGTGCCTGAATGCCAGATGTCGCTGCCAAGATTGCTGCCGAGATTGATGCCAGACAGAACCAGGTCAACGGAACCAAGGTGATGCAAACCGAGAGCGACGCAATCTGCTGGTGTGCCATTTACCCGGTAAGCTTCGTACCCTTTCATCATTTTTACCTGCTGATAACTCAGCGGGCGTTTGATTGTGATGGCATGCCCGACTGCTGATTGCTCAAAATCCGGAGCGAAAATAACCACTTTTCCGAATTGTGAGGCGATTTCCGCAAGGGCGGTCAATCCGGGGCTGAATATTCCATCATCATTACAGACTAATATTTTCAAAGGTCACCTGAAGTTATAGATTTTAATGATCATTTTCCTACAATGACATTAACAATGTGTGAACCCGTTGTTAAGTTCTCGTTAAATTTTTTTTGAAAAATCGATCCATATAGATTTTTATAACAACGCTTCCGGTTCTGGATTAATTCGGAAATACTCCTCGCAAGAAACCAGCGTGTAGGATGCGTTCACGTGGTTTTGGCGTACCAAATGGTTGAGTGTAAGGTGCGTCCCCGTGGTTTTTGCGTACCCGATAGTAGCGAGAGATAGGACGCAAACTACACCCTCGGTTCGGGACCGGGAGGTCGGCAGTTAAAATCCGCCCGCCCCGACACTTTGATCTCAAAAAAGATCCTTTTTGTGACAATCTTTTTTCGCAAATTGGGTTTATTATTTTAAGTAGATTTTTTTGATTTTCTAATAACAGAGGTTTGATACTTTGGGTATTTTTTGGACATACTTAAAAGAAGTATTTTTTAAGCAAACAATAAATATCGTTTTATTTGTTTTCGATATTATTGGAATCGGAATTTTATTCTTGCCATTAATTACAAATTTTGCTCTTTCTCATTACTATTTATTGTCTGTAAATAGGGTCAAAAACCCCTGCCTTTAGGCAGGCCGTTTTAACACCCGTCGTTATAATAAAGGCATGGGATATCGAAAAACCGCACACTCAGTATATGACCTAAAATATCATATCGTGTGGATAACGAAGTATCGAAAGCCGATATTACACGGAGCCATTGGGTTGAGAGTACGGGAGTTGATCCAACAAACATGTGCGAGTTTGGATGTATATATCGAGAAGGGGCATGTGGCGAAAGATCATGTGCATCTGTTGGTATCGGTACCCCCAAACATAGCGGTGAGTGAATTGGTACAAAGGTTGAAAGGACGAAGTAGTCGGCTGATGCTGCAAGAGTTTGGTGAGTTGAAAAAAGCATATTGGGGGCAGCACCTATGGGCACGCGGGTATTTTGTTGCAAGTACAGGAAATGTGACAGATGCAATCATTGCTGAGTATATCGAGAAACAAGGACAACAAGACCTCGATGCTGGAGAGCAAGACTTCAGTGTGGAAGGATGACTTTAGGCGAATTTCATTCGCCCTTCAAACGGGGCTGCCTAAAAAGTAGCTAAAAGAGCAGAAAGAAATAAAAAAAGAGAACTGGCGGGTTATAGGACCGCCAGTTTTGCAATATTACCTGAGTTTATCATTAGCCCCATTTTTCAGCATTATTGATCTCAATTAATGTAATTTTAGGACACTAACCAGGATTCGGGATGGGCTACACTAAAAAAACATCAAACGTTTCATAAAACCTCTGCACCCAATCCATTCTGGTATTGTGACCTACCATGGAAGAGAGATTTTGACCGAGCCCGAAGTCCCAGAACAGATGAAAACTGTGCAAGAACATCTGACTTCAGGACACTAAAATGATAAACTCAGGAGAAATAAAAAAAGAGAACTGGCGG
>DIWL01000089.1:0-431 GCA_002428455.1 Anaerolineaceae bacterium UBA6107
ACCCGACCACTTCGCCTGGCAGGGTCACTGCGGCGGCCTGATCGATATAGCTGTCAATCTCCCGCTTCAACAAATCCGGGTTATCAGGGTACCACGCCCCGGCAATCGGGGAACGGCGCACTGGGGGATAGTAGTTCATGAGTCACCTCGCTAACTTTATTATACAAGTTAACGGTTTAAAAAAAAGAACCCCGGTCTTTTTAGATGACCGGGGTTCGGGTATTCCATTAGTGCGGCAGGAAGTCCCAGGGGTTCACCACTCCGTAGCTTTCGTGACGCAGCTCAAAGTGAAGGTGCGGGCCGGTGGAATTACCGGTTGTACCCAGCATACCGATCTGTTCGCCCTGGTCAACATTCTGACCGCAGAATTTCAGGTAATTATCCAGGTGGGCGTAAACAGACTGCCAGCCGTTGCCGTGGTCGATCACGAT
>DIWL01000089.1:629-1898 GCA_002428455.1 Anaerolineaceae bacterium UBA6107
CGCGCGTGTAATGCTCCAACCAATCAGTGAACTCGCCCTCGCCGCCGGGAACAAAGAGCATCGTTCCTGCAGGGATATTTGGCATTGAGAAGTCACCCAGGGTGGCGCGGTCCAGTTTGTTGGCCGGCCAGTCAATGATCACATCCGGAGTGACCTTATAGAAACTCGAAACCCCGTTCAAGCCATCGCCGGTATTCCAGAAGTAGACGGCCCCATCCATGGTGGGGATGAGAATCTTGACGCCCGGAAAAATATTGTGCGGATCGTCCCCAAGGATGTGGCGGTTGCTCCATAACAGGGTTTGCGGTTTAAGACCGAACTTTTCCGCGATGCCGAATAGCGTATCACCACTCTGGATGACATAATCAATGATGGTGGTGCGCGCCGCGGCGGGGCGGTCCGTGTGGATCTGCGCGAGCCGGGGAATGGCAAAACCACTGTACAGCAACTCTTCGGGATCTACCATTGCAGTGGTCGGTGCCGCTGCGGCTACCTCCAGAGGTGCCTGGGTTGGTTGAGGTTCCTCGGTGGGAAGCGCCTGGTTCTTCAAAACGAAACTGCTCATCACCCAGACGACCAGAACGACCAGCGCTATTGAGACGATACCGGTGCCAACACGCAGGGTGGTTTCGCCAAGCCCAACGTGGATGATGCGATCCCACAACCTTTCTGCCGCGGAGCGGGGTTCAGGTGTGGTTGTGGTTTCATCATCCGGCAGGGGATCCCGCGGTGTGTAATTTTCAATTGGAGTATTGTTGTTGTCAGTCATTTTTCCTCGGAAAAAATCATAACATCTGGTTTTGATATGGTCAAGTTCTGCAAAACTTCTGCAAAACTTCTGCAAAACTTGTCAAGAACCGATCATTCAGCCATTGCGAGCCTGTCAGGCTTTAACCTGCGGGGCGGAATTGAGCACGATTCGTGTTAGAATACCCGCATCGAACTTACCAATGAGGTGAAAAATGACTGAACACATCCTTGTGGCGGCAGCCTGGCCTTATGCCAACGCGGAAATCCATGTGGGAAACCTGACCGGCTCTTATCTGCCGGCAGATATTTTCGCGCGCTACCAGCGCTTACGCGGCCGCCAGGTGATGTTCGTTTCAGGTTCAGACGGCCACGGCACGCCCATCACCGTACGCGCGGATGCGGAACAGAGTACCCCGTACGAGGTGTATCAGCATTTTCATGCCGGCTTCATCGATCTTTTCCAGAAACTGGGTTTGACATACGACCTGTTTACCAGCACCCACACAGATAATCACACCC
>DIWL01000089.1:1961-11542 GCA_002428455.1 Anaerolineaceae bacterium UBA6107
CGCAGCGATCAGTGTGACAAGTGCGGTAATATGCTGGAAGCCGCACTGCTTGTCAATCCGCGTTCCAAGATCGATGGCAGCACCCCGGAACTACGCAGCACGGAGCATTTTTTTCTTGACCTGGCCCGGCTGCAGGACCTGGTGGTGGAATTTCTGAAGGTGCGTGAAAGTTACTGGCGGCCAAACGTGCTGCGCCAATCCCTGGGGCAGATTTTGGCTGACGGACTGCGAGGAAGACCGATCACGCGCGATTTGGATTGGGGTATCCGGCTGCCGGAGGAGGTATTGCAGGAAGGCGCAGAGTGGGAGAGCAAGTGCCTTTACGTGTGGTTCGAAGCTGTGATCGGGTATCTCTCCGCGTCGATCGAGCTAAGCCAGCTGCAGGGAGACACGAATGCGTGGCGCTCCTGGTGGCAGGAAACCGGAGCCCGCAGTTATTATTTCATCGGAAAAGACAATATTCCCTTCCATGCGATTATCTGGCCGGCTCAATTGATCGGTATGGGAACCGAACTGGATCAGATCCTGGGCAGCGCACAACCCCAACCGTTGATTCTTCCGTATGACGTCCCGGCGAACGAGTTTATGAACATCGAAGCGCAGAAGATCTCAGGCAGCCGCAACTGGGCAGTATGGGCTGCCGATTTTCTCACGCGCTACGATCCGGATGCCCTGCGGTATTACCTCACGGTTTCCATGCCGGAATCAAAAGATACCGACTGGGATTGGGATGATTTCTTCCACCGCAACAATGATGAATTGGTCGCTACCTGGGGCAACCTTGCCAACCGCGTGCTTTCTTTTGCGTACAAACACTGGCAGGGGGTTGTACCGGAACCCGGTGAACTCACCCCGCTGGATGAAGACCTGCTGCGGGAGATCGAGGATGGTTTTAAAACGGTTGGCGCTGAACTGGAAGCAGTGCACCTGCGCGCAGCCCTGGCCGAAGCGATGCGCCTGGCTTCGGAGGTAAACCGGTACCTGGACATCACTGCACCGTGGCAAATGGTAAAGACAGACAAAGCGGCGGCAGGGCGGGCGATCTACACAGCGCTTAAAGCGATCGATTCTCTGAAGATCCTGTTCGCTCCATTCCTGCCTTTCACCTGCGACCGCCTGAACGGGTTTCTGGGGTATGAGGGCAGTTTGTTTGGCCGCCAGTCAACCGAAACGATCAAGGATAGCCTGGGCGAACATACTGTGCTGCGTTACGACCACACGGGTGCCACCGGCAGCTGGGAGCCCAGCCAACTGCAACCCGGCCAGAACTTACTTCAGCCGCAACCGTTGTTCCGTAAACTGGAAATCCAGATCGTTGAGGAAGAGCGCGCCAGGCTGGGGAAGCCGCGAGAATAAGATGGATGACCGGAGTTTATGCTCCGGTTTTTTTATCGTTCACCAGGGAAAGCACAATCGATCCAGGCTGGAAGCGCGCGCAAGAGTGGGCGCATAACCTCATCAGCCCGGCTGGAAAAATCACCGATCGAGTATATTTCCCCACCTTTGGTGCTGACCAAGTCGCTTACCACGCGCAGGATGAGCACCCTGGTGCTGTTACGGGCGGCGGTCCAGGCGATGGCAGCGGACTCCCAGTCAGCAGCGACGGCTTGAAAATCAGCGATGAGTTGATTCACCATGCCGGGATCAATATCCTGATCAGCGGAAACCAGGCGGCAAACGCGCACGTTGTGGGGGTAGGGCGGATGAAGGAAAGAGAGATCGATCCGCGTTGAGTAGTGGTCCAGCGCGGCTTGTTGATCTCCCATGCGTTCGACAATGTCGTAGATCACGGTTTCTGAAGCGAGAATTACCTCACCGACGGCAATCTGTCCCTCCAGTCCGCCGCAGGTGCCGGGGTTGATGAGCAGTTCCGGGTGCCAGCGGTCTATCACATACTGAGTACCGGCCGCGGCTGAGACCTTGCCCCATCCACCGTGGTAAAAGAGGCAGTTGTGACCAGCCAATGTAGAGGTGAAGTAATCGCCGATGGGCGAAGGTTTTACCATTGGATCGTTAAATACCTTCAGAGCCGTTCTCCACTCCTCACCGGCGGAAATGATGATGGCGATTGGAAAGTTTTCGCCGCGGGACTCCAATTCCAAATTCATGACTGTGATCCTTCTTCCGGATTTGGCATGCTACCGTTTTTCCTGCATCCTGCGCGCCCATGCGCCGCCTGCCAGAGAATTTCCGCCACCTTGAACGCGGAATCAGGTTTACCGATCACGCGGGCATTTTTTGTATACCTGGTCAACATTGCACCATTGTCCGCCAGGAAGTGGTGCAGTGATTCGAGCAGGTCCACCGGGGTGTTGACAGTGACGCCTGCCCCGGCGGCTTTCACATATTCGGCATTACCGGTCTCCTGGCCGGGGATGATCTCGGTGAGGATCATCGGCAGACCACAGGCGAGGGACTCGGTGACGATCAATCCGCCCGCCTTGCTGATGACCAGGTCCGAAGATTTCATCAAGGCAGGCATGCGGTCAACGAAATCGTAAATGTGAACCGGGATGTGCCAATCAACCTGATGGAGCTGCTGATATAACGCTTCATTCTTTCCGGCGACCACCGCTAACTGCAGAGGCGCGCCGTAGTGGTTGACGATGTTGAGCATCTCCACCAGGCGGTTGGAGCGCCGGCTGCCCACCGCGAGGATCGTGGTGATGCCTTCCTGCCACCCCAGGTCGGCACGGATCTCTTCACGGGAACGGGATTCGAGCGTAATATCCGGATAAACCGGTATTCCGGTGATGCATACCTTTGCGGCGGGTACCTGGTTGCTGACGGCCATCTCTGCCACGATGCGGGTGGGCACCAGGCAGCCATCCATCTTTTTGTGGAACCACAATCGGTGAACGGTAGCCAGGTCGGTCACCACGGTAAAGACAGGGATGTGGATCTTGCGGGTGCGGTACAAAAGAGCAATTGCTGCCTGGTAAAGGGGGTAGGTGGTTAATACAACATCCGGTTTGTGGATCGAATAAGTTTCCTTTATGGCTTCGAAAAGGAGCACTGCCAGGGCATCCTCGAGCATGCGGGTGGGGATGAGGGTCGAGCTTGCCTCATAGCCGAGCCTGTACAGTTCGGGTACCTGGTTGACCCAGCGGTCGTAATCGGTCTGAGATTCGCGCAAGAGGATCGGTGCGAGCCTGCTGTCCAGCGGGTTGGCGATGCTTGCCACAACCTGGTCGCCGTAGCGATTGTGCAATGCTTCAGCCACGGCTTTCGCAGCACTGCGGTGACCAAAACCCGCATCTGCGGTAAGGATCAGTACACGAACAGAGGATCGTTGCATTTTTCCCGGCTTAAAGAGATTGTTAGGGGATGGTTTCAGGGGGCAGGATGCCGGAAAGATAGGCAATCACCAGTTTGAGGGCGGTACGGGCCGCGGAGCGTTTATTTTCTACCCGGTTTCCATCAAAAAGGTAGCGCCAGGCCCAGTCGCCATCGGGGGTGCTCATGCCGAACCAGACCGTGCCAACGGGTTTATCCGGCATTCCACCACCGGGTCCGGCAATACCGCTGATGGAAACACCAATGATGGTCTCCAGCGGGATACCCCCGGCGAGCGAGTGCCTCACACCGGAAGCCATCTCGAGGACGGTCGGGCGGCTGACCGCGCCGTACTTGAGCAGGGTTTCGTGATTAACGCCAAGCAGCGCTTCCTTGGCTTCATACGCGTAGGCGGTCACGCTGCCCAGGTAATAATCAGAAGAACCGGCAATGTTGGTGATCAGGTTTCCCACCAGCCCGCCTGTACAAGACTCAGCCAGGACAAGTTTGAGGTTCTTCTCTTTCAGTAATTCACCAACACGGATCTCGTAAGGGATTCTTTTCACGGCTCCTCCTCTGCGGGGTAATTATACAACCAACAGGAAACTGACACGGGTGATCACCCATCCAACTCGGGCCCAATTTCACTTGACCAACAGCGCGAGCAACTGTAGAATAAAGCCAATTAAATAATCCTTTTTGGTGCCTAACCCGAACAGGGCGGCCTAAAGGCGAAACCGGTGCAAGTCCGGTGCTGTCGCGCAACTGTGATTCAGGATCTCCTGATAAGCCAGGTCGACCGCCAAAAAGGGTGTTACCACACTCTCGCTGAAAGGAGGTGGACACTCGCAGATTTTCAAGCGAATCCCAACCCTAAGCGGTTGGGATTTTTTATCCTGACCATTCATATAAAGAGGTAAGTTAATGAAAAAGTTTTTTATTACTTGTATTTCGATCTTTATCAGCGCGTTCCTGTTCAGCGGCTGTACAGCTGGAGCCGTGACCGGACAGAAAGGTCAGATCAGCTTGACTGACGGACTGGGCCGCGAGGTGTCCCTGCAGCAGCCCGGTCAGCGCATCGTTTCGTTGTCTCCTTCGGTTACCGAGATCCTGTTCGCGTTGGGTGCCGGTGAGCAGGTTGTGGGGCGGGACAGCTTCTCCAACTATCCGGCGGAGGCATCTGCGATCCAGGATGTGGGCGGTTCGATGGGTAATTACTCGATCGAGACAATCGCCAGCCTGCAGCCCGACCTGGTGATTGCAGCTGAGATCAATACACCTGAGCAGGTGAAGGCGTTGGAAGACATGGGGCTGACCGTGTATTACCTTGCCAACCCGGCCGACATGGCGGGGATCTATGACATGCTGCTCACCGTGGGAAAGTTGAGCGGCCGCGAGGCGGAGGCTGAAGTCCTCAATCGATCTCTGAAAGAACGTGTACAGAAAGTGGAAGAAACCGTAGCAAAAGCAGAATCACGGCCATTGGTTTTTTATGAGCTGGATGGGACTGACCCGGCAAAACCCTGGACCGCGGGACCGGGAGGTTTCCTGGATGAACTTATCCGTGCTGCAGGCGGTGAGAACGCTGCTGCGGGATTAACCTCCGCGTGGGCACAGATCAGCATCGAGGAACTGCTCGTACAGGATCCGGACATTATCCTGCTGGGTGACTCGATCTATGGAATGACCCCGGACCAGGTGGCTGCCAGGCCGGGCTGGGATGGTCTTAGCGCCATTGTAGAAGGGCGCATCTACGGGTTCAATGATGACCTGGTCAGCCGCCCCGGTCCGCGCCTGGTGGATGGGCTGGAAGAACTGGTCAAACTGATCCACCCTGAACTGTAGCGATGAGAAAACAACACACGCTTCCCCCCTACCTGATCGTCGTTGTGATCCTTTTCGCAGCGGCTTTGCTCAGCGTGGCAGTGGGGAGCGTGTCCATTCCCCTAAACACATTGGGGAATGTGATCGTATCTGCACTGCAGCAGAAACCCGCGGCATTGGATCCCAACGGGGTTTACCTGAAGATCATCACGGACCTGCGTCTACCGCATATGCTGCTGCTCATGCTGGTGGGGGCGGCCCTGGCCGGCAGCGGCGGTGCCTACCAGGGACTGTTCCGTAATCCGCTGGCTGATCCATTCCTGATCGGCATCTCATCAGGTGCAGGCCTGGGGGCTGTGATCGCCATGTTGATCAAATCCCCCTATACACCAGCCGGGTTGATGCGCGTGCCGCTGGCGGCTTTTGCCGGCGGGGTGGTCACCGTGTTCATTGTGACCATGCTGGCACGCGTGGGCAGGACCGTACCCACCACCAACCTGATCCTGGCGGGGGTGGCGGTCAGTTCATTCACATCAGCGCTCACTTCGGGTTTGATGATCCAATCAATGGGTGAAGTGAGGCGTGCCCTGGTTTGGTTGATGGGCGGCTCAATGATGACCGGCTGGCAGCCGCTGCTGGGTCTGCTGCCCTACATGGTTGTGGGGTTGGGGGGGCTTGTGCTGATCGGTCATCCTCTGAATGTACTGCAGTTTGGCGAAGAACAGGCCGCGCAGCTGGGGATTAACGTGCAGCGGGCGCGCTGGATCACCATCCTGCTGGCCACGCTGTCAACCGCGGCGGCGGTGGCCTTTACGGGGATCATCGGTTTTGTCGGATTGGTGGTGCCGCACATCATTCGCCTGGTGTGGGGCAGCGACTACCGGCGTTTGATCCCTCTCTCCATGCTGGGCGGGGCGAGTATGCTGTTGTTATCGGATGTGGTTGCGCGTACGATCATTGCACCGCAGGAAGTGCCCGTCGGGATCGTCACCGCTTTATTGGGTGCCCCTTTCTTCCTATGGATCCTCAAACGCTCAAAAGCGCAAAACTACTGGTGATTCCAATGCTTGAGATCAATTCCATCAGCGCAGGTTACGGTAATAAACCCATTCTCCGGGATGTTTCGCTTCACCTGGAAGCGGGGTGTGTGCTGGCATTGATTGGACCGAACGGTTGCGGCAAGACCACTTTCATCCGCGCGGTCAGCGGGGTTTTACCCCTGCAAAGCGGCGAGGTCAGAATCCAGGGACACGATGTAACCCGCATGCCACCCCAGCAGCGTGCGCGAATGGTTTCGGTCGTGCCGCAGGCACGCAGCATTCCAGCGGCGTTCACAGCTGAAGAGGTGGTGGCAATGGGACGTACACCGCACCTCAACTGGCTGGGCAAGATCTCAGCCCATGATCAGGAGGTCATAGACGAAGCGCTGGAAAAGATGGACCTGCTGCACTTGCGAGAACGGACGGTGAACGAGCTTTCAGGCGGCGAACAACAACGCCTGTTCCTGGCACGCTCGCTCGCCCAGGAATCCCCACTGCTGCTGATGGATGAACCCACCACGCACCTGGACCTGCAGTACCAGGTTAACCTGATGCAGCGCGTATATCAGCTGGCGCATCCACTAAAAACCGCTGACTCCATCAATGTTAAACCGCACACGGTGGTGATCACGCTGCATGACCTGAACCTGATTTCCAGCTACGCCGACCTGGTCGGGCTCATGGTGAACGGTCGGCTGGTGTCGTTGGGAAGACCTGCAGAGGTGCTGCAAAGTGATCTGTTGAGCCAGGCTTATAACCTGCCGCTGCGGGTGATCCATGAACAGGGATTGACGCTGGTGGCTCCTGGAGATCTTCCAGAGAATATCACAGGATAACCACGTTTACATTGCGATAAATAGACCGGTCTCCCCAAGGAGACCGGTCTGACTATCAGATCGAACGGGTAGTGATGTTGAATTCAGGCGGGGTGGCCATCTGCTGCTTTACTTTGCAAAGCTCGGCAGATAGGATCAACGCTTTGTGATATTTCTCAGGAATTTCCGGTGGAACCTGGATCTCCATGTCCACGCTATCGACCAGCCCGGTGGAGTGGTTGGCATGCACACGTTGCACGATACGGATGTTTTCAGTGGGCAGGTTGCGCTGACGGCAAAAGCCCAGCACATAGATGCCGGCGCAGGTGCCCAGGCTGGATAGGAATACCGCAAAGGGGGTTGGCGCCATGCCGCGTCCGCCGCCGGCCGGGGGTTGGTCAGTCGAGACAGTGTAAGGACCAAAATGAGCGTCCACCCGGGCGCCGCCCGGAAAATCAATGATCATATCCATAATTAACTCTCCGAATTTGTTTTATCAGTCCTTAGATGCAATATCGTGGAAAAGGTGACAGGCACTTTTCACGTCCCCGCATGAGGTTTATCACTGGATAAGGGAAATTTACCACTTACCGGAAATAGATAATCATTATAAGATAGGATTATGCTGCAGAGTGACCAGTTTGATCTCAAGATGTTTGAGGGATTTTCTCCCGAAGATCTCGATGATCTTAAAAAGATCATCGAGTGTTTGCGTTTTACTGCCGGAACGGAGATACTGCGGCAGAACCAGCGGGCGACCAACCTGTATATCGTGGTGAACGGCGATGTGGAGATCTTCCACAAACCAGATGATGCTCCCCAGATCTCGGTTAGCAAATTGTCATCCGGCGGCGTGTTTGGCTGGTCTTCTATTCTTGGCCGGGATGTATACACCTCCACAGTAATGGCACTGACTGACTGCTCCTTGTACCGTATGCGGGCATTTGAACTTCAAAAATTTTGCGAGCTCCATCATGAGACAGGCGTGGTATTATTGGAAAAGATCGCCAGGTCTGTCGCGAAACACCCGGCGCAGATTCACGATCAGATCATTTCCATGATCCACCTCGCCATGAACTGCAGGATTGACAATAATAATGAGGAGCAGCGATGACTGAAAACGGGTTCACTACACTGGAACAGCTGAAAGGTCTGATTGAACAGCTGAGCGCTTATATTGCCAACTACCACGGGGGTGAAGTGGAGTTTGTTTCTTTTGATGGTAAGGTGGTTCAGGTACGCATGGGTGGCGCTTGCACGGATTGTCCCCATTCAAAGGTGACGATCAAGGGTTGGGTGGAGGGCACCGTGCGCCAGTTTTTTCCGGAAGTTGAGAGCGTAATCGCAGTTGAGGAATAACCGGTCATCGACCGGTTTTTTAATCCACTTGTCGTAAAGAAAAATGATGGTCACACTGCGTCTCTTTGGTTTGCTGACAGGGCTGGGCGCATCGATCGGGTTGTGGCGCGTCTATCGGGCTTCCGCACCAGCTGACGCGTTGAAAGACGTACTCAGCGGATTATTTGTTATGGCAGGAGCGCTGGCAGGCGGTCGGGCGGCTTACGTCCTGTTGCACCGGGCTTACTTCACTGCACACCCCGAAATGGGAGTGCGCTTCTGGCTGGGCGGATTTAACGCTTTTGGAGCGCTCGCGGGGGGAGTCCTATTCACGGTGCTGGCGGCACTGGTGCTGCGGCAAAGTATTCAAGGGATGTTTGACCGGATCAGCCGCATGCTGCTACCGCTGAGCGTTACCACCTGGCTGGGGTTGTGGGGCGATGGCATCGCCTATGGCAAAACCATTCCGGAAGAGGCTTTTGGCGTACTGACCGTGCCGGATCAGAGCGGGCTAATGCTGCCCCGCTTCCCATTACAACTGGTGGCCGCAGTCAGCCTGGCATCTGTGCTGTACCTGATAGAACACCTCACGCGGGATTCCAAACCGGGCAGAAGGTTCGCGTTGATCGGGTTTTTCCTGTCCCTGCATACTGCATTCTTGTGCTGGTTCAGGGCTGATCCTGCACCTGTGCTGGCTGGTATGCGTCAGGATGTGGTGCTCGGGCTAGGATCTGCCCTCGGGTTCCTGCTACTGTTGATATGGTTGATTGCAACAAAACCAAATCGGGATAAAATTGACCGAAAACCCTCTTCCGGTGAGGTTGAGGCAACCCCTGTGAATTCAAGCGTGGAGGAAAGCATGTCCAATCTGACGATCGACACCGACCTGGTTCGACAAAAACTAACTGGCTTTATCCGGGAAGAACTCAAACGCTCAGGATTCAGCAAAACTGTACTGGGTTTGTCCGGCGGGCTGGATTCCACGCTGGCGTGTTACCTGGCAGCCGAAGCGCTTGGACCGGAAAATGTGCTGGCCGTGCGCATGCCTTACCGCACCTCCTCGCAAGCCTCCCTGGACCACGCACAGCTGGTGATCGACGCGCTGGGCGTGCAGAGTAAGACTATTCCCATCACGGATATGGTGGAACCTTTATTCGAGCAATTCCCGGATATGGATGGAAGACGGCGGGGAAATGTGATGGCACGCGAGCGCATGATCATCCTCTTTGACCGCTCAGAAGCCTTCAAAGGCCTGGTGCTGGGCACCGGCAACAAGACCGAGTACCTG
>DIWL01000050.1 GCA_002428455.1 Anaerolineaceae bacterium UBA6107
CATTTCAGCATGACTGACTACTAGTTTCCAGTGACAAATATTCAATCAAAACATTGGAACAACTATTATCAATACATCAACGGATATTGGTGACCAGTTGCGTAAGTTACCAGTAGAAATCGTCTGATCGGTGTCTTTGTTGCCAAACTACGATGGTTCTCAATAATATCTTTATTTGAGTTTTTGTTGATTTTCAAATAACTACGGCGTGTACGCACAACGAAATCCGGCATTGTTAAAATAACTATTAGGATCATTGCTTAATCTATTTGCAGCACGGATGTTGGGTGCGTTATTGTCCCACGAACCGCCACGCATCACCCGATTTGAACCTTTTTCCGGTCCAAGTGGATTTTCAGAAGGTTGCTCATAATAATAATTACTATCATATTTATCAGCGACCCATTCCCAAACATTTCCAGACATGTCCAGCACTTTATATGGACTTGCGCCGCTCAAAAAACTGCCAGCAGGTGCGATTTCAATAAATCCATCACACCCTTCCCCGCCTTCTACGGTGTAATCATCAAATTGGGTCTCATCATCAAAATTACCATTCTTGCACGAAAAATAATCGCCCCAGGGAAATATGTTTCCGTCCTCGCCTCGAGCGGCTTTTTCCCATTCAGCCTCTGTTGGTAACCTTCTCCCAGCCCATTTGCAATAAGTATTGGCTTGTGCCCAATTAATATTTACGACTGGATAATCGTCGTATTGTATGTTTCCATAATAAGGACTATGAGTTTTGGAAGTATAATCTTGCGGCGGGGTGCATGATCCTTCCTCAACACACATCATGTACATATGATTAGTTACCTCAGTTTTGTCGATGAAGTAAGCATTCAGGTATACTACACGTTCCGGTTCCTCGTCAGGGCTCCATTCTCCCTCATTTGAGCCCATAACAAAAACACCATCGGGTATAAAAATTTGCGTCATTCCATCTCGCGTGGATTGTATGGTATCACCCAGTTGATAAACTATTGTCTCTGTGGGTTGAGGAAGTGTTTCCGATGGTGTGACCGTTGGGGGAGTTACTGATGCATTAGAGCTGCCAATTGGATCTAGGGTGGGAGTTTTCTCCTCAAAAATAACTTCAGTCGTGGCGGTTAAATTATTCGCTACAGAAATTGTCGAAGTACTCTCTACCATTTCTACGTTTGTCTGGCCAAAAACAAAACTACGGATATTAGAAAAAATTTGATTAAGAGGTAATACTCCTAATAGTGATAACAAAAGAACTGCGCCAAAGAGGATAATTATCGGTATCATGATATAAACGATTTTTTTGTTTCTTGAAGATTCTCTTGAAGTATTTATTACACTTTCATCAAGTGAAAATGGAACATAATCGGAGTTTTTTGATTGTTCGACCTGACTATTGGTGAATTTGCCCCCGTTCTGGTTAAAATCCGCAAGATTCGCTCCACACCATGTACAAAAAACTAAACCATTTGCGATCGGTTTGGAACATCTTGGACAGACATTGATTGAAGACTCACCAATACTACTAATGTGATCGAGTAGTTTTCCTGTTCTGGTGCAAAATTTCGCATCGTCAGGATGAGCCTCATTGCAGTGGGGGCATTTCATTCATCATCTTTCCTAAAAACGTATTGGCCAATCCCATGAAGAAAACTCTTGTCCATTATTACACATCCAAAATTGCTTAATTTTAACCTGATAATTTTCCTGAGGAATACATAATAATTATTAAATTATCGAGTTTACAGGACTACAACCTTCCTTTCCTAAAATAACGGGTACTCTAAATTCCGTTGGCACATGGTTAGATACAAGGATAATTTTGGCTATTCTGGTTTTATTTTTCCTTGAATCGAATTGATTGCACTTGGTTTTAAAAATTCACTTGGAGGTTTCTTTTCTGATGCAGCATCCAAAATAGACCATGCTTTTTTCAGCATTGAATCAACCATATTTATTCCTTTTTTTGTAACATCTTTCGTTGTACTAATTACTGTAGATTCAACTGACATATTAGTCTCCAAAATTTGTTACTTGGGAAAAGCATTCTCAAACATATTTCGCATGTGGGGTGTGAATTCAAAATCGATCTCATGGGCAAAATAACAGAAAGCTGCGTCAATAGATTCGGCATGTCCTCCGTTTTTCCCTGCTATTGCACATACTTTGGTGACACTTGCCCAATTCTGCGGCCAACAATCAGGATCTGGATTCACATTGAAATTAAATAACGCTTTACTAAGTTCCTCATGCAATTCTTTATCCAATGTCTGGGGTTCAATGGCTTCACGGAATTGGCATGGATATTTACAAAACTTGCAACCATTATAAGGTAAGCTCTGAATCAGGTAATCCTTTGTTAAATGGATCATGCGGTTGTGAATGTCGTCATCATCGGGTATTTTTAGAAATCCGGCGCTATCTTTATATTCAGGTACCTTAATGAAGGTGGCACGTTCAAGTCCCGTTTGAAATAAAGCTGCTTCCCCAACCCTAAGTTTTCCCAGGAATTCTGACTGAGAGTCATCCATTATCATGGAACGTGCGATTGCCTGTCTATCCTTTTGGTCCCTCAATTGGTGAGCTATTTGAAGATTAGTATTGCGCATGGCATCGGGCGCAAGTTTTTCGGGGGATTGATCGGAAATGATTATTCCTTCACCATAAGCTCTAATTTCAGATAACATATTGCAGAAAGCACCAACTGATTTGGCTTTTGTATCAGCTGCTACTTCAGTATTTCCAATGGATTGCGTATTGCTCAACACGTTATGTGCTTCTTCAACGACAGTTAAATGCTGAAGTAAATTTGAGGGATGAAGTTCCCGATACTCTCTAATCCAGGTCAACAGGTACATCATCGTTAGCGCTTTATCGTCTTCATTCAAATCATTCAATTCCAAAATGACAGGTCGTGAAAACAAGATGTCAGCAGGAAACGATTTCTGGCAGCCAAACATGCGACCTTTACTACCTCGTAACAGACCTCCAATTCGTCCCGCTGCAGCTGCCCGAATATTGTGGTACGTTTCACCAGCGTAACCGCGGTTTTCAGCAACGCGGATAACCTCTGTAAACATATCACGCATTGTTGGAAAAAGCCGCGTTTCATCAATAGTTGCTCTATCCGTCAGTCTCCAGTTTCTTGTCTTATAGATATTTTCCATCGCTTCAGATATTATCGACGGAAGGATGCCGAATTGAGGAAGTGCTGCATCGAAGCAGGCTTGTAAATGACCTAAATGCGCCTCTAATCGTAAACCTGGCATGATTTCAAACGGATTGAGTCGAAATGGTGAGGTAGTTTCATCACCCAATGTAAAGATCAGTAAATCCTCGAATCCCTGGACATTGCTAAGGGCTCGATATTCTTTCTTTGCTGCTTCAATTACAATAAATGGTATGTGATGCTTTTTCCAAAGCTGGTCTAGGAGGTAAAGTACCGTATTGGTTTTGCCACTACCAGTGAAACCTGTAATTAATACATGTCTGGATAGGTCACGCACATCAGAAAGTGCATCACCACCACGTTGCAATTTACCTATTTGTATTTGCCGATCAGTTGATTTTTGTGGGCGATAGCCAGGATCAAAATCGGGAGGGAGTTGCCTGACAATTATTCCGGGGATTCCGCCACGGATACTTATCGGAAATCTAAATGCTGACGATGCGCCTTTAGCACCGCAAAGATAAGGAATTCTTTCTTTGTGAAGACTTGCTTGTGACGCTCCCCATGGTATCCACATCAAATTCTCATGTGTTTGCCTTGCTTTATTGTATTCATCAGCATTCATTGGCGTGTGAAGATCGATCCCTGAAGGTAATGACTCTCCAGATTGCGCGCTATCACTCGTGTTATACGCATCTGTGATATTTGATGAAAACGAGCGTGCAACCGTCCACGCTGAATTTGGATCATCACTTACTGTTTGTACTAATGTAATAAACGGTTCGTCTAGAGATTGCAGATACTTACTATATATGCGCCCAACCAGATCTGCACCTGGATCCCGTCTCCGCCTAATTCCTGTGGTACTCTGAACTGGTGCATCCATATCCGCAACAGTTTGTGCAAGATAACTGGCCTCAGACAATGCCTTGTATTCATCCGTAAATAATTCAGTGGGTTGCAAATAGATGCTCACCATGACAGGAGAATTTTGACGCAGCATAACCTCGAAGGGTTCAAGCAAAGGACCCCTTGCTTTCCAATATGGATGAATGACATAGGCTTCTTTATTAACGGTTATTAAAGGAACTAACAATTCTTTCTGCCTGGTTTCTACTATTGTGAATCTGGATGCAAAAGGATTTATGGTTGACCGTAATTTTTCGTCGGTTGTCCTGATAAATGGATGATGAGGTATCCCAAAACTTGTTAAATGCGCATCAATATCCGTCAAGAATTGGTGTATTGGAGCATCATCTAAACCTGGTGCTCTTAACATACGACACAGAAAAGACAGATTAATCTCTCCCCTGGAGGGATTTGAAAAAAACCTCAAGGAATAGGCCGATCCGTGGTACTTTCGCAACCCTATTACAAACCTTTCAAATCGGTTCAGGATTTCTTCCAGACGCAGAATATCAGTATTGCCCAGTAGAGTATGATCGAGAAGAAAATCTGGAATGTAAGGAATATCAAAGCCAAAAATGGCCACTTCGTTAGAACCACTTTCACCCTGAAGTATTTTTTTTTGAATATCCAAATCCTGTATTGGCATTTACGATAATCCTTATCGAATATCTGGTAATTAATGGCAGAAAATATAAATGGTTGTTTATATTAATCTGGTTTTATCACCCGAACTCACTGGTTTCAGGTCATCCGGGTCAAGACCAATTTCATCCATGGAGATTCTGACTGTTTGTTCAACAGTTTTTTCCATGGCCATTAAATCGTCAATATCAAATTCATTTGGTTTTGTCCGCAGGGCTGCGAAGAAATCTTTTTCTGTTAAGAATTTATACCCGCTGAACATAATCAGGATTAATAACAGTAAACTATTAATTGACCCCAAAGGACCAATTACACATAGTAGAGTGGCTAGTCCGGCTGAACCACCACCCCCACCTAACAAACCCATACCCATACTGCTGATTTGTGAGAGTAGGATATTCGGTAACAATAATGCGGTAAATGCACCAAATAACAACATCACAATCACTATTAATACCCTAATTGTGCTGATTGGTGGTTTTAGGTAGCTGGCAATTGACACATACAGGTCTTTTCCAAACTGGGTAATGTGAAGACCCACGGTGATGTTTTTCCAAAACAACATAAAGTAGGATCGTGTTTCAACCAAAATTCCTTTGGCAGTTAATTGCCGTTCTTCCGTTCCAGCGCCGGGGATCATCCGGTCGTTAAAATTGGTTCGGATTTTTTCCAGAAGCTCTTGAGTTCGATCTCCTTTGTTGTCCATCAACCAACCCTTGTGACTATTCTGGTTTCCGTACCCTGCAAAAGGACCCCAAATATTCAACGGTTGCTTTTGTTCATAACCTGGATATTGATCATAAACAGGTTGCGGATACTGTGTTCCATAATTTGGGTACTCACTAATTGGTTTACTTTGAGGGATTGGAAAAACTGGGACATTGTTGTTAGGTCTATTCAGGTTATCTGACGGGGATTGTTGTGTATTAAAATTTGAAATTTGATCCGGTGGTGTAACCTTTGCCGGGACTGCAGCGGTGTAATTGTTTTGTGGAGGGATTGCTTCTAATTTTGAACCACAATTTAGGCAATAGGCTGCGTATTCTTCATTCTCAATTCCACAATTTTTACAATACATGATTTTCCTCCTTAATGATTTTTTTGTTTTTTATAGACGCGCAATTAGGTGTAAAAATCAATTCTTTTTCTTTTAGATTTGTTCATTCATCAGCAAACGTATCTATGAGATATTCGATTAGCGTAAGCAATACCCAAAAAGTTTTGTTTTTGTAATTGACCAACTATTACCCACCATTTTTTTCTACATTAACAATCATTATAGTGAAGAATAGATTAAAAGCAAATTAAATGCAAGATAAAATATACAATATATTTATGGAGACACCGTGCAAAAAGTTATCACCACTGAACGCATCCCGATCAAACTCTGGCTGGACAACATCGAAGAAGGAGCCCTCAAACAGGCACGCAACCTGGCCAATCTTCCTTTTGCCTACAAATGGATCGCGATCATGCCAGACAGCCACGAGGGTTTTGGCATGCCCATTGGCGGGGTGTTGGCGGCACAGGACGTGATTGTCCCCAATGCAGTCGCTGTGGATATTGGCTGTGGAATGCTCGCTGCCCGCACAGGCCTGCAGGAAATTCCTGCGGATGCTTTACGGCAGATCATGTCGGAGATCCGGCAGCAAGTGCCAGTCGGGTTTGAGCACCAGCACACGGACCAGCCCTGGGAAGGTTTTAATCACGCCCCTGACCTTCCCATCATTCAGCAGGAACTGGTCTCAGCCCGCCGGCAATTGGGCACGCTGGGCAGCGGCAACCATTTCATCGAGATCCAGAAGGGAGATGATGGCTTCATCTGGATCATGATCCACTCCGGCAGCCGCAATTTTGGGCTCAAGGCAGCCAACTATTATCACAAAACTGCCCAGGCATTGTGTGCCCGGAAGGGGTACAGCCTACCCGACCGTGACCTGGCATTCCTACCCATGGAGACGCGGGAAGGAGAGGAGTACTTCGCCGCAATGAATTACTGCTGTGATTTTGCGCGCGCTAATCGTGCGCTGATGATGGAGAAAATCAGCGAGGTTTTTTTGTGTACAACCGGGGCGACAATCCTCGACATTGTCAATATTCACCACAACTACGCGGCACTTGAATTACATTTCGGGCGTGAGGTACTGGTGCACCGCAAGGGGGCGACAAGGGCATCACGTGATACGGTAGGCATCATCCCCGGCTCAATGGGTGCGAAAAGTTATATCGTACAAGGACTGGGGAACGCTGAAAGCTTTGAGTCCTGTGCACACGGTGCAGGGCGGCGAATGGGACGCAAGCAGGCGATCCGTTCACTCAATCTCGCTGAAGAACAGGATAAGATGCACGGGATTCTACACGGCTTGCGAACCCGCAATGAGCTGGACGAAGCCCCGGGGGCTTACAAAGACATTGACGAAGTGATGGGGCTGCAGCATGATCTTGTTCAGATTGTCGTGACGCTCAATCCGTTAGGTTCAATTAAAGGCTAAGCGCGCTGCAGAATTATTCTACCGTCCTGCCAATGCTTTCACGAACCCCAATATGTTTACTGTTTGCCCGGTTAATAGGTTTTGTGCTTTAAACAACCTCGCGCATGCCCGTACCAGCAGCCAGGCAGTGCCGGCTAGCAGCACGAGTGCCAGTCCAATCTGCCAGATGGGTACACTGGTGGCTGCGATCCGCATCATCATGGTCACTGGAGAAGTAAGTGGGAACAGGCTTAAAAATACTGCCAGCGGGCTGTCGGGGGAGTTTAATAGGGTGCTAACGAACATTAATGGCACAACCATTGGCATGATCACCACGGTGGTTAATTGCGATCCCTCCCGTAAGTTGGGTACGAGGGCGCCGATACCTGCCATCAGGCTGGCGTAAACCGCGTAACCGAACAGGAAGAACAGGATTCCCCAAATGAGGATTGTGCCTGGCAGTTGGATCGCTGCTGCGAGCGGGAAGCTCCTGCCGGATATTTTCAATAATAGCATTCCTGCGCCGAGCCACACCACGGTTTGCAACAAGCCGGCCAGGCCCAGGGCAATGATCTTTCCGGTGAGCATCTGGCGGGGAGTGATGGAGGTCATCAGGATCTCCATAACCCGGTTCACTTTTTCGTTGGCGATGCTGTTCAGCATCAGTGATGAGGATGTGAGGATGACGATGTAGAACAGGAAGGTGATCACATAAGGCATGAAAAATGTCAGCCAGTTGGTCTCATCCCGTTGAGATGCGCTGAGATTGAGTTCATTGGCATTAATCGGATTTTGAATTCTGTGTGCCAGTGACTCATCTCCATCTGCCAGGTTATACGCTGTAAGGGCTTTGATGGTGCTTGATTGGTTGGAACCACCCATCGGATTAAAATCGGGTCTGACATAGATGATATTACCGGTTTCCAGGTAATCCTGTGGGATCAAATAATAAGCATCGACTTTTCCTTCATTGATCGCTTCGATAGCATCTGATTCGGCCGAAAACGGGATCAATTTATCTTCATAACCTGTGGGTATCGATTTCATCAGGCCGCTCTGATCAACAAATCCTTCCACAGTCTCTTGTGATTCTGGCATAAACAGGTTTTCCAGAGCTGCGCCTGCATCCGCACCGGTTTTTTTCTGGATTCCCGTTATAACCATCAGGACAATGAAGCTGGTAAGGGGGATCAGGATCAAAGTCAACAGGAATGACTTTCGAGTTACCACGGCAAGAAATTCATTTTTTAGAACGAGCATGATCTTTTTCATGATGTCCTCATTTCACCCGTTCAAAGGCTTCGCGTAGCCTTACACGTTTGCCGTAACGCAACATGCCAAGTCGGAACACTCTGCCGGAAAGCCATAATGAAAAAATGGCCAGCAGGATCAGTACCACGAGCGCCAGTATGATCTGCCAGGCTGGTACTGGGGTGAACATCGCTCGCAAGGGCAGGGCGATCGGAGCTGTTAACGGAAAGAGACTCATCCCGACAGCAAGCGGACCGTTTGGATTGAACATGATCGAGGTAATAAACCATAAAGGGATCATGATCGGAAGCGTGAACCATCCGGCGACCTGTTGTGCTTCCCGGCTCTCTGTAGCAGTTGCACCGATCGCACCCATCGCAGCTGCAATCATTACGAAAGAAGGCAACATGGTGGCTGTTATTAACAACAGGTAAGAAAAGTCGATCTTGGGTATCTCTCCAATCGGGATAAACACCGGCACGAATAGAAGTGCGATCACTGCAAAGACGATCCACACCACCAGTTGCGTCAGGCCGACCAGCAGATCACCCAATATCTTTCCTGTTATCAATTGGTTTGGCGAAACTGAGGTTACCAGTATTTCCATGGTGCGGTTTTCTTTCTCTTCAACGACCGCTTGAAGCAGGTAACCACCACTGACATTGACCGCGATCAAGAACAGTATACCGGCCAATACCGTCAACATGATGTTTAACCAGTTATCTTCGCCCATTTCGCGCGATCCATCCAATGACCTGATAATTACGTTGTCTCCTTCAGTTAACCTGGTACTGATCTGCTCTGGTTTGTCCTGCAGCAGGTTTTGAACGAGAAAATCTCCAAAGTCACTGCTGGCGTTTTCACTGGTTTTTTCGTCTTTGATGAACATCACTTCGCCCGTGGACAGGTAGTTCTCCGTAAGCACAAAATACGCCTGTATGGTGTGCGATTCCATGGCTTTCATAGCGCTGTCTTCATCTGGAAAACGGCTCACCTGTGCATTTGGGAAAATCTCCATCTTCTCTGGAGGAGCCTGAAGATCTGTCTTGATCACCTGGTAGGGGTCAACAAAACCGATTGGCGCTTTGTTATAGTCCAACCAAACCGTTAATAACCCGATGAAGATCATTAGCGCGACCAATAAAGGCATGCTCAGGATTCCAAAAATGAAGCTTTTCTTCATGACGTGCCGTTTATATTCATTGACTAAAATTAACCAGGTCTTTTTCATTCAACACCCCTGGTGTTGCTCACCACCTGTATGAAGATCTCATCTAAAGTGGGCAATGCGATCTCGAATTGCTCGAGAATGATCCCTTTCTCCACCAGCGTGGTTAGTACGTCCTGGGCAGTCTTGCCAGATTCTATCTTAAGTAATTTGCTGCTGTTGTGGTCGCGGATCTCATGCACACCGGGCAGGAATGCAGGTAGTTCACTCAGGGTGCGAACAAGTACCCCATCGGAGGAATATTTTCGACGGATTTCGGCCAGGTTACCGTAAAGAACAGTTTCTCCCTGATCAATCAGGGCGATGCGGTCAGCCAGTTCTTCCACCTGGTGCATTTGGTGCGTGCACATGATGATCGTCTTTCCTTCGTCCCGTTTTTCCCGTAATAGGTCTTTTACCATCTGCGTGTTCACCGGATCCAGCGCAGTGAAAGGCTCATCGATGATGATCACTTCAGGTTCGTGCACCAGGGTATTGATCAGCTGGGCTTTTTGCTGCATACCCTTGCTGAGCTCCTTGACCTTTTTCCGGCGAGAATTGGCCAGATCAAATCTTTCCAGGAATTCGCTGACGCGTACATGTGCAGTGCTCTCCTCAAGTCCTTTTAAGGTGGCAAGGTACACCAGGCAGCGTTCAAGCGGTATATCCTGGTATAAGCCGCGTTCTTCAGGCAGGTATCCAATGCGGTCTTTTTTACTCTCGCTCATCGGACCACCCAGTATGCTCACAGAACCGGTATCCGGTTTGAAGATATCCAGGATGATCCGGATGGAAGTGGTTTTTCCGGCTCCGTTCGGTCCCAGCAAACCAAATATTTCTCCGGGATCGACTTCAAACGAGACGTTCTTGACCGCCTTGACGGACCCAAAGGATTTTGAGATCTTATCTACAACGATTGTGGACATATTGATCCTTTCATAGTTAAACAGCCTCCATTTGTATACGCTGGAGGCTGATTCAAGGTTTCAGTATCAGCTATTCTTTGGTGTAAGCTACCCCATCTGCGGCGGGTACGTGGCCTTTCCCAACAAAACCGGCCAGGACGATCATAGTGATGATGTACGGTGCAGTTGACATCAAAGTGGATGGGATTGTGCTACCCAGTAATGACAGCTTGGAGCCGATAGAATCAGCGAAGCCAAAAAGGATACCAGCACCCAGTGCCCCGACTGGGGTGTAGTTGCCAAAGATCATGGCTGCCAGACCAATGAACCCTTTTCCAGCAGTCATGCCTTCATCAAAGCGCCCGACTGAACCGAGGGTGAAGAAGGCGCCGCCCAACCCTGCAACCAGACCTCCCAACAAAACTGCCATATAACGGGTTTTAATCACATTGATCCCGAGTGTATCAGCAGCCTTGGGATGTTCTCCCACGCTGCGCATGCGTAGTCCCCACCGGGTGGAGAAAAGGGCCACCTGGATGACGATCAACAGCGCGAACATCAGGTACACGAAGAAATTGGTATTGAAAAAGATCGGACCTAACAGTGGAATCTCTGCCAGCCCTGGAATCTCGACCCTGGTGAACATGGCGGGATTGTTTAATTCCTGTCGAGTTTGCAGGAACTTCTGTGACAGGAACGCGGTCATACCCGCAGAGAACATGTTGATCACTGTTCCGGAGATGATCTGGTCAATCTTGTACTTGATGGAAAGCACAGCGTGAAGCGCGGCAAGCAAAACCGAAGATAATACTCCAAAAAACAACCCCAACCAGGCGCTGTCCGTAATACTGCCCATCAACGCTCCGACCATGGCTGACATTAACATCATTCCTTCGATGGCGATGTTCACCACGCCAGCCCGTTCACACAGGATGCCCGAAAACGCGCCCAGGGTGATGGGAACTGCCAGTTGCACCGAGCTGGAGAGCATGCCAGCCAGGTTCAATGATTTTCCGGCAGCCTGCCAGGTCAGGAAGCTGAAGATGAGGAAGAGGAAAACGAAACCGACCATTAAATTGGTAAATTTCCCAAACCCTTTGATTAGCTGGAATGCTCCTATGACCACGCACAGCGCAGCCAACAGGTACAGGGTGAACTGGGACCGTATCACCCAGTCGCCCATCGAGCCAACCGTGATCCCGCCCGGAGTCATCACAAACTTGGTGAACATATCCGGTTGCAATGTTCTGGCAAAAACAAAAGCAATGAACACTGCGACCAGGATTTCGATCACCCCGGTGGAGATGCGGCGGGTGCGCGATATATCAGAAATTCGAGCACGTTGAATGACAGCAGTGGATGGGGCAGTAGTTGTAGTCATTATTTGCCTCCTCCCCAACCGCTTAAGGTAAACGAGGCTGCTGCGGTTTCTTCTTTCAATGGCTGCCGCATGCGATAGATCGCCCGGATGATCGCTGGAGCGGCGACGAAGATGAGAATCACTGCCTGGAGAATTGTTACGATGTCGATCGGCGTGCCCGAGACAACCATCATCTTGGTTGCCCCGTTCTTCAATACGCCAAAGAGGAGGGCAGCAAAGATCACTCCCACCGGATGGTTATTCCCCAGCAACGCTAGTGCGATACTATCAAAACCGTACCCTGCCGAAAGACCAATGGCCATGCTGCGATTGATCGCAAGGATCTCATTGCCGCCAGCCATTCCGGCGAGTGCGCCTGAAAGTGCCATACCAATGATGGTGACCTGGGTGATATTTAATCCGGCATATTTTGCCGCGCGAGGGTTAACACCGACCATGCGCAGGTTTAACCCCCACGTGGTTTTGAACAGGATCCACCAAACAAGCGCGGCAAACGCCAGCGCGATAAAGAAACCAAGGTGAAAACGGATCGGGGTTTTAAAGAATTGCGGGATCTGCGCGGATTTTTCAATGATCGGACTGATCGGCATTCCTCCGGTTCCCGGCCTGGTCATCGGACCGGTGAGCAGCCACGTAGTGACCCGGTAGGCAATGTAATTCATCATGATACAGTTGATCACCTCATTACCGCCCGTGGTCGCTTTTAATAGACCTGGAACCATTCCCCAAAGTGCGCCGCCTAGTGCGCCAGCGAGAAAGGCGAGGGGCATGTGAATGATTGCAGGCAGGCCAGTCAGTGAATATCCAACAAAGGTCGCAGCAGCAGCGCCCATGAATAATTGACCTTCAACACCGATGTTAAATAATCCAGCCCGAAATGCAAGGGCGCACGCCAGACCGGCAAAAATGTACGGTGTCGCCTGCACCAGGCTTTCAAGGATCGGATTTATAGCGTTGCGCACGTCCTGCGCATCACCGTAGATCAGTGCGGAGATAATCTCCACCGGGTTGCCCAATGAGCCTGTAAGGAGACCCAGGTACGCTTTGCCAACTTCTGCGAAGGCTGTACCGATGCCATTAAAAAAACCCACCTTGAATGCGTCGTAAACAGTGAAACTGGTTGCAGCGATGAGAATGGCACCAAGGATCAACCCAGTTAGGATTGCCAGTGCGGGGATTTGGATCACTTTCCAGAAGGCACGCTTCTTTTTCGGCTTGGCTGGTTCACCCCCATTGAGTTCTTCAATTACTGTTTTTAGTAGATCTTTTTTTTCTAAATCTTTTTTTCTCAAGGGTGCACCTCTCTAGAAAGTGATTTCGACGACTTTTTCACCCTGCTCTTTTTCGATCTTTTCAGGGATGATGCCAGCCATCAGCAACCCGAGTGTTTCTTTTGTGACATTCCCGGCATCGACAATGGCGATGATCTTTCCCCGGTACATCACGGCAATGCGGTCCGATAATTCGATCACTTCATCCAGTTCAGGCGAAACCAATAGAACTGCGCAACCCTCATCCCGTTTTTGGACGATCCTTTTGTGGATATATTCGATCGATCCTACATCAAGACCACGTGTGGGTTGGGAGGCGACGAGCAATTGGATCGGTCGTGAAAGTTCCCGCGCAATAATGACCTTCTGTTGATTGCCGCCTGACAAGCTTCCCACCGGAGTCAAAGAACTCGGTGTGCGTATGTCAAAATCGGATATCAGTTTTTCAGAATTTTCCAGAATCTTGTCGTATTGCAGCACAACCCCTTTGGCAAAAGGTTCTTTGTAATAAGTACACAGAACAAGGTTTTCTGCCACCGGGAACGTCAGTACAAGGCCATCCGCCTGCCGGTCTTCCGGAACGTGGGCTGAACCGACTTCAGTAATCTTGCGGGGAGTGCAGTTCGTAATGTCCTCGTTCTTGAAGAGAATTTTGCCGGACGCGCTTTTGTCCAATCCGGTGATCGCTTCGACCAGCTCTGTCTGTCCGTTCCCCTGAACACCTGCAATTCCCAGGATCTGCCCGGCGTGCACATCGAAGGAAACATGATCTACCATAACTTGTTTAAATTGGTTGGCAACGACAAGATCTTTGACCGAGAGCACAACCTCTCCAGGTTCCTTGAACTCTTTCTCGACCACCAGGTTTACCTCGCGGCCAACCATCATCTCTGCCAGTTTATTCTTATCTGCAATTTTTGGATCAGCCTCACCGACCACCGCACCGCGGCGGATGACCATGATGCGGTCAGCTACATCAAGCACTTCACGCAATTTGTGGGTGATAAAAATGATCGATTTGCCCTGTTTTACCAGCGAGCGCATGATACTGAAAAGGTCATCAGCTTCCTGCGGTGTGAGCACGGCGGTTGGTTCGTCAAAGATCAGGATGTTCGCTTCGCGGTACAACAGCTTGATGATCTCAACGCGTTGCTGAACACCGACCGGCAAGTCCTTCACGTAATCATTCGGGTTGACCTCAAGCTTGTACTGCTGAGAGATCTCGTGAATTCTAGCGGAAGTTTTGGGACGATCCAGGAAATCTCCCATCTTGACCGGTTCTGAACCCAGCATCACGTTTTCAGTTACTGTGAACACCGGGATCAACATAAAATGTTGATGTACCATTCCAATCCCGGTATTTATTGCATCGGTGGGCGAATTGATTATCACCTTTTGCTCATTAACCAGGATTTCCCCTTCATCCGGCTGGTAGAGACCATAAAGGATGTTCATCAACGTTGTTTTACCCGCGCCGTTTTCACCGAGCAAAGCCAATATCTCTCCCTGATTGAGTGTCAGGTCGATGTGATCATTCGCCAGCACTCCGGGGAATCTCTTGGTTATTCCTTTAAGCTGAAGAATCGGAGCCATATTTACTCCATTTGCGAATAAATTGAAATTCTGAAATATTGTATCATAGGCAGCAAAAAATAATGCATCGGCGAATGGGTAACAAAAAAGGCTGGAGCATGTCACTCCAGCCTTTTCGCGGTAAATGCCAGCGATTTACTGTTTGTAATCCGGGTTCATTGTAACTTTGCCGGATATAATGTCAGCCTTGAGGGTGTCAAGTTCAGCCTTAAGTTCGGCAGGAACCATGCCATCAAGGTTGTGGAACGGCGCAAGCGCGACACCACCATTGGAAAGGTTACCCACGACAGAACCACCAGCGAATGTACCTTCCTTGGCGGCTTTGATCACCTGGAAGGTGGTCACATCCATCAACTTCATGATGGAGGTGAGGGTAACATCAGCGTAATCGGGGGCAGTCAGGAACCAGTCAGAGTCAACACCGATGATGTAGGCATTGCCACGTTCTTTCACTGCAGCAGCAGCACCCAGGCCAACAGGTCCGGCAACCGGGACGATGATGTCAGCGCCCTCATCCATGAGGGTGATGGCCATCTCGCGACCCTTCTGCTGATCGCTGAAGTCATTGGTGAAGAGACCTTCCTTCGCCACTACGTCCCATCCCAGGGTTTCCACTGCGGTGCCGTGAACTTCATTGTAGTAGGCAACGCCGCGGGCATACCCATCCATGAAGATGGATACGGTCGGGATGTTCATGCCACCGAAAGTACCAACCTTTCCGGTCTTGGTCACGCCAGCAGAGAGATAGCCAGCCAGGAAGGCGGCTTCGTCAGTCTGGAAAGCCTGTCCGACAACGTTGGGGATGACCGGTGAGTAACCATAGTCAACAATTGAGAACTTGACGTCCGGGTTAGCCTCGGCAGCAGCTTTGGTCGCATCGCCAAGGAGGAAACCAACGGTGATGATGATGTCGCATTTCTCTGCAATGAAAGCATTGATATTCTTTTCGAAATCAGCGACTTCCTTTGATTCCAGGTACTTGGCTTCGATATCAAGTTGAGCCTGGGCATCCTGGGCACCCTTCCACGCGGTCGCGTTGAAGGATTTGTCATCAACACCACCGGTGTCGGTGACTTCGCACGCCTTGAATTTCGCTACTTCCGTGGGCTGAGCGCAAGCGCTCAGCAGGAAAACAGCGATCAAGAGTACTGACATTACAGCAAACAATTTCTTTGACATTGTTTCTCCTCCTACAGAGAGATTGATTTTCCGGGAATATTCCCGTACACTAATTTAGTATAACGACATTTGCGGTGAGTTGCAAGAGTTTATTACCACCACGTTTTCCATCTATTTACCATTGGTGCCTGGTTTTTTGTAACAATCAGGAGGATGCGTTGGCTTCAGCATCCAACTTAAGTTTGGCTTCATGAGCTCGGTCTCTTACCTTGAGCATGGAGAGAAATGCCAGGAACATGAAGATCGTGCCGAAAATAAACAGAATCTTATAGTTGTAGTTCGCATTTTCCACCAGCACACCGCCCAAAGTAGGCCCCAGTACTGCCGCTGTTTGCGAGAAGAAGTAATAAAGCCCGGTGTAAGCACCGATTCGTTTTTCATCACCATGATCATAGACCAATGGCAGGCTGTTCACATTCACCCAGGACCAGAAGAATCCCACCAGTACCAGAATGATGATGAAGGAGATCAGTCCCTTCACGAGGAAGAAGCTGACCAGGAAGATGACCGTCAGCGCAAGAACACCATAAATGATCGTTTTTCGTCTGCCCAGTTTTCCAGCTAGGATACCTGAAGGGATACAGAAGGCCAGGAAGGAAAGATTCGCGACCGATGCAACAATGGAAGCAGTTCCGGGTTTTATGCCGAGATCAAAAACTGCGAAGGAAGAAAGCCCGGTTTCAATGGCATTGAATCCTGTGAACCAGCAGAAGATTGCCAGGAGGATGAAAAGCGCGGATTTATCCTTGTTGGTGAAAACCGCCTTTAGATTTGGGATCAGACCTTTGATACTCTCATCCTTCGAACCGGCGGGGTCGTTGTGATTCCCCAGGCGTTCCTTTGGTTCTTTCACCCAAATCAACACCGCAGCCAGCGCAACGATCATCGCGATCGCCCCGGCGATAAATGGACCTGACCGGCCAAATGCATTAAAGATCAGTCCACCGAGGACGTAAGAAAGGACCCCTGCAGCTCCCCCCATCAGGTTGATCACACCGTTTGCTTTGCTGCGTTGCTCCGGTTGGAAGAGGTCCCCTAACCACGAAACGACTGGAGAGCGAAAGAGCGCCATGCCCAGGTTGGTTACAAGAATAAACACCGCAACTGCAATTACCGATTTAGCCAAAGGGATTGAGATGAAACCGACTAATGCAATTGGCAACCCGAGCAATATCCAGGGTTTCCTTCTGCCAAACCGGTTCCAGGTATGGTCGCTGCGGTTGCCCACCCACGGTTGAACAAAAATGTTGATGATGTTGTCCCAGGTCATGATGAACATCGCCAGCGCTGGGCCTAAACCGAATCCAACAAAGTTGGTAACCGACGTTGAAAATTCCGGGTTGCCCGCTTGCAGAATCAGGGGTACCCATTGATTGAAGACCGGCCAGAGGATGCTGATACCGAAAAAGCCAAAACCAACCAAAAATGTCCGACCCCATGGAAACTTTGTTTTCTCCATATTCCTCTCCTTATTACATTGATGTTATTGGCTTCATCTCTTATCGTCCAATAGATCAGGACGTTGTTTCTTGGTTCGAAGAATGGATTGTTCCTTGCGCCACTTGGCAATTAATGCATGGTTCCCCGATAAGAGCACATCCGGCACCCGCCAGCCGCGGAATTCCTCGGGGCGGGTGTAATGCGGGTATTCCAGCAGACCATTGCCGAAACTATCGTCGTGCGCGCCATCCGGATCACCCAATACACCGGGTATGAAACGACTAATAGCGTCGATCAGCACCATCGCGGGTAGTTCGCCCCCGGTCAGTACATAATCGCCGATGGAGATCTGATCGGTCACCAGGTGTTCTATGACGCGCTCATCAATTCCCTCGTAACGGCCGCATAACAGACCCAAACGCGGCTGCACTGCCAGTTCCTGGGCAATCGCGGTGGTGAATGGTCTGCCCTGGGGAGATAGGTAGATCAATGGACAGGCAGGCGGTGTACCCAGTACGGATTCAACTGCCGCGAAGATCGGCTCCACCTTCATCACCATCCCGCCGCCGCCCCCGTACGGCGCGTCATCGGTGACATGATGTCGGTCTTGCGTCCAGTCGCGGATATTGTGCAATGCAACACTGATCAGTTTATTTTCCTGAGCGCGTTGCAGGATGCTTGATTCAAGATACGGTTGAATCACACCTGGGAATAGGGTGAACACGTCAAAATGCATAAGTCAATTCTAGCAACAAAATCAGTCTTGTGGCAAGTTGAATTCCCTATGCAAATTTCCGATTGCGCGATCGCTACTCTATCTTGACGCTGATGATCACACTTGGTAAGATGATTTTATGTATATAAAAGGAAGTAAATTTAGCATGCAAAAACGCCGTAAACGGTCTAATCCGTTTAAGGTGATTTTACTGCTTGTTTTTATCGCAGCTGCGATCTATTTTGACCGCATGGTGGTTCCCACGATTCCACAGTTCTTCCAGCCCACACCAACTCCCACGAGAGCGCCTGAATCACTGGTCACCGATGCCCGTGATCTGGAGGAGGAAGGTAAATACGCTTTGGCGATCACTGCTTACAAACAGGCCGTTGCTGCCGATCCCCGCAACCCTGAAAACTTTATGGCGCTGGCGCGTTTGAATATTCATATCGGTAATTATGAAGAAGCCGTCTCGCAAGCAGAGAACGCTTTGCTGTTAAATCCCAATAACGACCAGGCGATGGCGATGCGCGGCTGGGCGATCGGATTGAGCGGCGATTACGTGCGTGCGGTTGGCGCACTGAAGGATACGATAACCGCAAATCCGGATAATGCAGCGGCGCATGCCTACCTGGCTGAAGTATTGATTTACATGCTCGAGGAGGGTCAGGGTGATCTGACAACGATGGATGATGCCATCAACCAATCCCGCGTGGCAGAATCGCTTGCTCCTGGAACCCTCGAAGTGCACCGGGCTCGGGGACTTGTGTTGGAATACACTTCAAATTACGAAGAGGCAATCGCTGAATTTGAGGCTGCTATTGCGCTTAATCCGAATATAGCCGACCTCCACCTGGCACTTGGGCGTAACTATTTTTACCTTCAGGAATACAATGATGCGATTACTGAATATAGCCGGGCAAATGCTTTAAATCCCCGTGATTCAACACCTGAAACGCTCATCTCACGGACTTATGCGATCAACGGTGATTACCAAAAAGCCATTCAATATGCTGAAGCTGCGCTCCTTGATGAGCCGCAGAACCCGTTTCTTTACGGAAATCTGGGGCTTATCTACAGCAGTGCCACCCAATATCTCGACGCCATTGATTTTCTCCGTATCGCGATCCGCGGCGGCACATCTTCTGATGGCGCACCGGTGGAGGGTATACCGATGGCGTACGGACGTGTTGCTCAGTTCTATTACACTTATGGGCTCGCACTTGCCCGTGAAGGTCAGTGCGGAGAGGCAATACAGATCTCCCTGGCAATTCAAAACGGACTTCGCAATGATGATGTCGCGGTTTACAACGCGGAGGAAATGATGAAGATTTGTGAGGGTACCGATACGGAAAATGGTGAGGAACCAATCCCCACCGATTCTCCCCAGGAGGAAACACCTGCTCCTTAGGTCACCCCCTGAGTGGTCCTTCAAATCACTTACTTTATTAAGAGACATGATCGATTTCAATGGCAAGCGCAATATTTTTAGCAACACCAAAAAGAGATCCAATCCGGTTCGGATCTTTCTGTTAATGATTTTGATTATGGCCGGCTTGTTTGTGATTCGTGGTTTGAAGACCGGGGCGATCAACCCCATGCTCCAAACCACCGTTACGCCGACGCGGAGTTTGAATTCATTTGCGCAGGAAGGTCAGACGCATTTCCAGGCGGGCAACCTTGAAAAAGCGATCGAAGCCTATAGAAATGCCGTCCAGATCGACCCGGGCAACACTGCACTGAGGGCTGACCTGGCCCGAATTCAGATCTATTCCACATCACAGATCACTGTGGATGCGGAGAAAAGGACACGGTACGATGAAGCGATTGCCATCATCGATGAAGGTTTGGCGATCGAACCACAGGACAGCAACCTGCACGCAGTAAAGGCTTTCGCGTTGGATTGGTACGGTGCGTCCGGAGTTGCCGGTGAAAAATCTCAGGAGTATCTGATCAAGGGCGAACAATCAGCGGTGGAAGCGCTGCAATTTGACAACACCAATGCCCTCGCCATGGCATATTATGCAGAGCTGCTGATCGATCAGTTGAAATACACCCAGGCGCAAGAGTTTATTAATCAGGCGATGCAAACTGATAGCAGCCTGATGGATGTTCACCGTGTCAATGGCAACATTCTGGAAGCTTCCGCCAATTATGCTCAGGCGATCGAGGAGTATCAACGCGCAATTGAGATCTCTCCCAACCTGAACTTCCTTTATATGTCCCTTGGTGCGAATTACCGTCAACTGGCAAATATCGCGGTAACGAAACCTGAACAAACTTATTACTACGACCTGACACTTGAAGCCTTTGCCCAGGCAGCGGCAATTAATGACCGGCTGGGGGTTAAGGACCCGATCCCATTGCTTTCCATCGCCAATACATACGTACAGATGGGTGAGTTTTTTGCTGCCGCGCGGAACGTTTTAAAAGCAATCGAATTTTCACCGGATGACCCGACAGTTTACGGTCAGTTGGGTACGGTGTATTACAAGGCTCGCAACTATGAGGGTTCCATCCTACCGTTGCGCTGCTCTGTGCGCGGGTGCACTGCGCAGGAATCCTGCCTGGTGCGCAATGGTGGCGAGGAATGCGACCCCGAGGAAACTCCAGATATCCCTATTCCCGGTTTGGAAATGACCAACAACACAGTCATTTACTACTACATCTATGGGTCCGTACTGGCCGGTTTGCACCAACCCAACAATGGGTATTGCACAGAGGCAATGGAAGTTTTCGACGAAATCACCAGTGTCTTTAGCGCTGATGAGACCATCATGGGGATTGTAAAAGAAGGCGTGGCCATCTGTAATTACTACGGCTTCAACTGATCTGTTTCCAAAAATATCAGAGTTTTATTAGAGATATATTCAATCTCTTGACTTCAATCTCAAAGAAGGTTATTATTCTTTTGCTTTTAGCACTCATTTACGACGAGTGCTAAAATACTGAAAAATCCAATCCTAAACAGGAGGCAAGTATGTCACTAGATTTGAAACCGTTGGGAAATCGTGTTTTAGTGGAGCCCGTGGAAGAAAATGAAGTTACCGCGGGTGGAATTGTATTACCTGATACCGCCAAGGAAAAACCGCAAAAGGGTGTTATCCTCGCAATCGGTCCTGGCGACCGTGATGAAGACGGCGAACACATCCCCATGGATGTGAAGGTTGGCGATACTGTCCTGTTCCAGAAGTATGGTGGAGCTGAGATCAAAGTTGAAGGCAAGAAACTTTTGATCCTGCGCGAGAGCGATCTGCTCGCCATCGTTTCCAGCAAATAGTCAAAATAATAAAAGGAGATATTTCATATGGCAGCAAAACAACTCGTCTTTTCTGAGGAAGCACGCCGCAGCCTCAAAAATGGTATTGATATTGTCGCAAATGCGGTTGTAACGACACTTGGACCCAAAGGTCGCAACGTTGCAATCGATCGCAAGTTCGGCGCTCCGACCATCACCCATGATGGCGTGACCGTGGCCAAAGAGATCGAATTGGAAAACCCTTACGAGAACATGGGCGCCCAGTTGATCAAAGAAGCCGCCACCAAGACCAACGACATTGCCGGTGACGGCACCACCACATCCACATTACTGGCCCACACCATTGTGAGTGAAGGCCTGAAAACCCTGGCAGCAGGCGGGAACCCCATGCTTCTCAAGCGTGGTATTGAAGTCGCCGCTAAAAAGGTTTCCGAAGAGATCAAAAAGCACGCCATCGCGATCTCAACCCGTGAAGATATTGCCGCTGTTGCCACCACCTCCGCCCAGGATTCATCCATCGGTGAGTTGATCGCTGACGTGATGGACAAAGTCGGTAAAGATGGTGTCATCACTGTTGAAGAATCAAAAGGCCTCGAATTTGAACAGGAATATGTCGAAGGTATGCAGTTTGATCGTGGTTACATCTCCCCCTACTTCGTCACCGATACCGAGCACATGGAATCCGTGATTCCAGAACCCTACATCCTGATTTATGACAAGAAGATCTCTGCAGCTCAGGACCTGGTTCCCATTCTCGAGAAACTCGTACAGACCGGCAAACGCGACCTGGTCATCATCTCTGAAGATGTTGACAGCGAAGCATTGGCCACACTCGTGGTCAATAAACTGCGCGGCATGCTGAACGTCCTTGCTGTCAAAGCCCCCGGTTTTGGCGATCGCCGCAAGGCCATGATGCAGGATATTGCCATCCTGACTGGCGCAACCATGATTTCTGAGGAAACCGGCCGCAAACTGGATACCGCAGTTGTGGCTGACCTGGGCCGTGCTGAAAAGGTCCTTGCCGACAAGGACAACACCACCCTCATCGGCGGCAAGGGCGATTCCAAAGCGATCAAAGGCCGCATCGAGCAGATCCGTGTCGAGATCGACAAGACCACCAGCGATTATGATCGTGAAAAACTGCAGGAACGTCTTGCCAAGTTATCCGGTGGAGTTGCCATCATCCGTGTTGGCGCAGCGACTGAGACTGAACTGAAGGAAAAGAAGCACCGTGTTGAAGATGCCCTCTCCGCTACCCGTGCCGCTGTTGAAGAAGGGATCGTCCCCGGTGGTGGTGTTGCTCTGATCAATGCCATGGCCGTCCTGGATGACCTCAAACTCGCCAGCGAAGATGAGCAGATCGGTGTCAAGATCGTCCGCAAATCACTTGAAATGCCGATGAAAAAGATCGTCGAGAATGCCGGTATGGATGGCGCAGTGATCATCGAAAAAGTTCGCGCTGAGCAGAAGTCCAAGAAAAACACCAATATTGGCTACGACATCATCCGCGAGGATTACATTGATATGATCAAAGGCGGTTTGGGTGATCCTGCCAAGGTGACCCGTGGTGCGCTAGAAAACGCCGCGTCCATCGCTGCCATGATCCTCACTACCGAAGCCCTGATCACGGATATCCCTGAAAAGAATCCGCCGGCTCCCATGCAGCCCCCGATGGATTACTAATCCATAACCAGCAGGAACACTGACAGACCGCAAGGTCTGTCAGTTTTTTATCCGGGCATATCGGTTATAATCTACCCGATGAAACCTCGTATCCTCATCGTCCTCTCATTTCTTTTTCTGATATTGCTGGCAGGATGCACCAATAATTCTCCAGCTGAAACTGAGTCGCCAACGATACCGTCCGTCACTCAGGAACCTGTTCCTTCCACCGAACCAGCCGCAACCACGCCCACATCTCTTCCCATGGCGCTTCTGGTCAATGGTGAGGGCATCCTGCTCACCGATTATGAAGCTGAGCTTTCCCGTTTACAGGCTGCCCTCGCTGAACTGCAACAGGAAATGACCCCTGAAGATCAGAAAACCCGTGTTCTCGATAACTTCATTGATGAATTATTGCTGGCGCAGGCCGCGGTTGCAGCCGGTCACACGGTCAGTGATGACGATGTACAGGCTCGCATCGATCAATTGATTGCGAATCTCGGTAGCATTGATAAACTCACCGAGTGGCAGACCACGAATTTTTACACCGATGAATCGCTGCGGGTGGCGTTAAAGCGTGCCATCACTGCCGCCTGGCAGCGTGATACGCTCACCGAAGCTGTACCGGCTGTAGCTGAGCAAATTCACGCTCGGCAATTGTTTTTCAAGAATGAAGCCAATGCAATCGCTGCACAGAAACAGCTGGAAACTGGAATTGAATTCGGCACGCTCGCAGCCCAACAGGATCCAACATTAGGCGGAGACCTGGGCTGGTTCCCTCGCGGAATGCTCACTCAACCTGAGGTTGAGGAAGTGGTTTTTACTTTGCAGCCCGGTGAAACCTCCGGGATCATTGCCAGCAGTCTTGGCTACCACATCGTGAATGTGCTGGAAAGGGATAACGATCATCCCTTATCCACGGAAGCCAGGCTGATGCTGCAGCGGGAAACCCTGGCAAATTGGCTCAAGGACACCCGGGAAAATAGCACCATTGAAATACTGGTGCCCTGAGTTTTCGGCACGAAAGTAGAGGGGTCTGGATGCGATTTGTTGATCAAAGTGAGTTGGATCGAAGAGCGCAGCGTCGTGAACGCCAGCGTCAGCGCGATATACTCTGGAATGTGCTGACCTCATTGGTTGTAATTGCGACAGTGGGCTTGATCGGTTACATCTTCGTTTTATATTCCAATCCCCAGGCCTCTCTTAATCCGTTCCCTCCTCCGACCATGCCGGTTCTCGTCGCATTACCCACCAGCACTGCCACTCCTCCCCGCCTGCCGCCCACCTGGACGCCAACCGTGCGGCCGACCCTAACCTCCAGGCCAACTGGAACACCTTCACCGGTAGCAGAAACGCCTTTACCAGCAGTAGAAACCCCTACCGCCACCGCCACAGTTGGGCAATTTCCAACCTTTGAGGTTGATGAAGACGCGGAATATCCTTACGCCTTACAGGGTGAACCGGCATTAATGGCGAACACGGTATTTCACCCCGGGGATTCATGCGACTGGCAGGGAATCGCCGGAACGGTTGTGGATTTGCAGGGAAAACCTGTTGTGGGTGTATTGGTACGCCTCACCGGTTTTTATGATGGACGCACAATTGAAATGAACACACTTACCGGTGGAGCTTCCGCCTGGTATGGTGAATCGGGGTATGAATTCATCTTGGGGTTCAAACCTATCGAATCCACAGCAACGCTCGCGGTGCAGCTTGTCGACCAGGCAATGATGCCCATTTCAAATCGGGTGATCGTCGATACAACACCTGATTGTGATAAAAACCTGATCCTGGTCAACTTCAAACAGGTACGTTAAGGGTCGAAATCACCCTGGTAGCCGGCTGAGTAACCGCTACAGGAACATCGAGAGTTGGGTATTTTCTTCCAGGCTTAATGGATCAGAATCGATTAGCATTTTCCAGAGTTCAAGGGTAACATCAGTCCGTTGCGCAATACTGCGCAACGTACGATACTTTAGGAAATGAAACCTATTGTCAAGCAATTCACGTAAGTAAGGGTCACGTTCAAGTTTAAATTTGAGTAACCCCGCCCGACTTCCGGGTAGGATAAAAACAGTCTCGCAACCTGCCACATCGGAACATATCGCTTTTCGGTCTGTGGTCGCGGTAGATGAAATGTAGAGACGGTATATGGGTTCTTCCCGGCCGCTTTGCAGGTACCAGTTGATGGGATGCTCTCCCTCCTGGCGCACTCTAAATTTTTTCCCCAACCTGGTGACCAGATCCTGCACGCTTCGCTTGTCAGCCTCGCGTATTTGGGTCGTTTCAGATGGTTTGAGTTGCCATGTCCCGGAGGTCGTGTCCAGGTCAGCATACGAGTCCATGCACATCTGAATAAGGTTGATCGGAGGGGTCAGGTAGCCGGGAAATCGTTGATTGATCCTCTCACTCAGGGTCTCTGTTGGGATGCGTTTTTCGCTTAACAACCATGACCGGAGTTCCGTCTCCAATCGATCCGCTAATGGATTTTGTTGCATTTCCGGTTGTGCCAGCCACCACAACCCGCTTTCAGGATCCTGCGCCGTGGCATCCAATCTCCTCAGAAATGTGTTATCCGCCAACAATGAATTCAGCGACCCCTGGAGTTCGGAGGCTTTCTCGATGGTCAGTTGTTGGATGGAAGGGGGAAAGGAATTTTCGTCAGCCAGTGCGCTCATGCAGGCTGTATGCAGTTCAATGTACTCAGTCGGTTCTCCAATCTCTGTGAGCAATTCACGCATGGCTTCGCGGGCTATCTTCTGCACATTCACCCGTTTAAATTCCGCATCCCGTTTACCGGTTTTCCAGGCGATCTGGACAGGTTCAGATTCATTCATCACCGCGCATCCGCTAATTTCCATCCTGCAAATCGCCGCGCTTTGTATCACAGCGCTGATCAAGCCGGCAGCAGGTTCGGGCACAATGCCAAATACTGGCACATCGTCACCCGCAAGATTGGTGGCGGGTAATAGTGCAGCGTGGAGCGCGGTGGTGTGCCAGTACCAGTCAAAGCGGCGGCGTTCTGTCACCTGGCTGAATTTTCCGGCTTTTTCGCGTCCCCACAACCATGACGACCACAGACTGCACAGTGTCCAGAACGCCTGGTTGGGCCTTGGGAAGACGCACAATACCTGATCGATTTGCATTCCCTCAGCTGCCTGCGCGAGGTCGCGCATCCTTCCAGGGTACAGGCACACGCCATTCTTTGTTGGCATCGTTGGCCAGGTCGTGTACTCCACCCGCGGAACCTCCGCCGTCCAGGTCCGGATGGCTTGATCGATTTCAAGCCACAGATTCTTTTCAATGTACTGCGTGGGAATGCTCAATAGCCGCGGACGTTCGCGTTCTTCCGGCCAGGACCAGATAGCATTCCCGCTGTACATGAGAGAGAGTAGGATCGCTTCAAGCAGTTCGCGGCGCTGATCAGAAAGCGTCATCCCTTCCATTTTATTCATCAGTGTGAACAGAACATACAGCGAGCGCACCGGGTAAATGTTGATCGCAGCTTCAACCGTCTCACGGTCCGCGATGTTGCCGCCCAGTACTTTCGAAAGAGCGCGGGAGCGGTGCATGAGTTCACTGCGCTGCAGTTGTTCAATGCGTTGAATGTCCTCGTCAGTGATGGCGTGTTCACCTGAATCACTGCAGTGCGGACAATCGTAAATTCTCCCATGTGGAAGCTTCTCTCCCCGTGTCCACAGGAAGCCGCTTGCCTGAATTTCTGCTCCACAGCTGGCACAGCGGGTAGCGTACAGGCTCTTGATCGAGGTCTCAAGCCTTTCCTGTCCTTTTTTCTGGTCGCCCAGTTCCCTGATTACCGAGTTGAAATCCTCTGCAATAGGTCCCTTTGCCAGTAACCGCAGTTGAAAGGCAGTCACCGGGTTGTTGCAGGCAACCAGCACGCGGTAACCGGCCGCCGCTGCTTCAAGGATGGCCAGGGGTGAGGCGCAGATCGGATCAAGGATTGTGCTCCCAACCGGGGTATCCCTCTTGAGCCAGCGGGCTGCCATTCCAGGCGGGTCCAACGGCAGAAACCGGTCAAAGGGCAGTACCACCCTGGTATGATGAGCAGGGGTGTAAACCAATGGTTTGATCATTACTTCCTCTGCAATTATGATAGCCGAAATCTGGCGAATTTCAACCGTTAGCCCTTGTATCAAAAAAACACATGACCTGTTTCAAACAGGTCATGTGAAGTGGGAATTTCGGTGAAAATGGCAGGTATTCGTTTTATTTTATTGAAGGGATGTGTTCCCGGATTGCTGCAATCGCGTCCGATGGGTAATCATAATCCTCCAGTTCACCGGAAAGGTAGCGGTTATAAGCAACCAGATCAAAACTGCCATTGCCCGACATATTGAACAGGATCACCTTTTTCTCACCGGTAAGTTTGGCTTCCAGCGCGAGGTCGGTGGCAGCCCGTAAAGCGTGAGCTGATTCTGGGGCGGGCAGGATGCCTTCCGTGCGCGTGAAGAGCAGCGCTGATTCAAACACGGCTTTCTGATGTACGGGGACTGCCTCAACCAGGCCGGCGTTATAGAGCGCTGAAAGTGTGGGAGCCATGCCGTGGTAACGTAATCCTCCAGCGTGAATGGCCGCCGGAACAAAATCATGTCCAAGTGTGTACATCTTCATCACTGGTGCCATGCAGGCGGTGTCTCCATAATCAAAGGCATACAATCCCTTGGTGAGTGAGGGTGTGGCGTAAGGTTCAACGGCCAGCAGGCGGGTGCGTTGCCCATTGAGCAGGTTTTCCCGCAGGAATGGGAAGGCGATACCTGAAAAATTAGACCCGCCCCCAACACAACCGATCACCACATCGGGATATTCCCCCGCCAGGTCCATTTGTTTAAGCGCTTCCTCACCGATCACGGTTTGATGTAGCAGCACATGATGCAGAACCGAACCAAGCCCATATTTTTTTTGTCCGTTGGATTTCGCCGCCACCTCCACAGCCTCTGAGATGGCGATTCCAAGAGAACCCAGATTGTCAGGGGTTTCAGCCAGAATCTTGCGCCCGAATTCCGTTTGGTCGCTCGGGCTGGCAAACACCTGGGCGCCGTAGGTTTCCATCAGGTAACGACGGTAAGGTTTTTGGTCATAAGAAACTTTGACCATGTATACTTCCAGGTCCAGTCCGTAAAAAGTGCAAGCCATTGCCAGGGCGGCGCCCCATTGCCCGGCACCTGTCTCAGTGGTCATGGCCTTGGTGCCCGAGATTTTGTTATAGAAGGCCTGGGGGATGGCGCTGTTGGACTTATGGCTTCCGGAAGGGGAGACCCCTTCGTACTTGAAGTAAATATGCGCCGGAGTACCGAGCGCTTTCTCAAACCGGCGTGCGCGGATCAGCGGGGTGGGGCGCCACAGCTTGTAGGCTTCGCGCACCTCTTCAGGTATCTCAATATAACGCTCAGTCGAAAACTCCTGTTCGATCAATCCCTGGGGAAAGAGAACTGATAGAAAATCAGGTGTTACCGGTTCCAGTGTCATCGGGTTGAGCATTGGTTCCGGTTTGATGGGTGAATCCGCATTGATGTTGTACCAGGAATGCGGGATGTCACTTTCACTCAGCAGGTATTTGGTTGTTTCTTCCATGTCCTATCTCCTTTTGATTTTTTATTGTGGACGGACCTGGAATAATAAAAGCCCGTCCCTGCTGGGGACGGGCTCGATGCCCGCGGTGCCACCCCGATTAAGCGGCTGATCCGTGAATAAAAAAATCTCCGGAGGTTGCGATCGGAGATCGGATTTGCCAGCTTCACTCGTTTTCGGGTACGGCAGTGTTTTACCTGCTTATACCCATTGCCCTGTAACGGCGGCATTCCGGCGGCGGTTACTTGCTTTAGCGTTCACCTCGCAGCTCAGAGGTCCATTGGGGGTCATTGCACGCGCGGGTTCTCACCTTTTACCGCTCTCTGTTGCGCCGACATGACGCTTACTCGTCCTCGTCACAGCTTTTTATATTCAATTTCAACCAATTATAGGCGCACATTTCAAAATGTCAAGCGTTAAACCCTTAAATTAAACCCTTAAATTATTGACGATCACCTTGAAAGAAACGGGTAGGCGATGATGAATAGAATTGTTGTGGTGATGAGGGTCGCCAGCATCACAGGTAGACCGCGCTTGTTCCATAATTTCACGGTGATGGGATTGCGCGTCCTCTCAGAAAGTGAGGCAACCACAATGTTGGCGGTAGACCCAATGATCGTACCGTTTCCACCCAAACCCGCCCCGAACGCCAGTGCCCACCAGTACGCATTCACGTTCACCCCAGCCGCCATGAGACTTTGGATGACAGGAATAAACGCCACGGTAATTGGAATGTTGTCAAGAAATGCTGAAAGCACAGCAACTAGCCATAATAACAGGACTCCAAAAAGAAGAGGGTGGAGTTGGGCCAGGCCGGCTACGCTGTGAGCCATGCTTTCAAGTAAACCGGTTTTTTCCAAACCGCCCACCATAATAAACAGTGCTGCGAAGAAAACCAGTACGCTCCATTCTATACGGCTCAAGGTTTCACGTGGATCAGGCCGGATCCAGATGAGCGCAACTGTCGCTGCAGCCAAGGCAATGAACGCTGGCGATATGTAAAGTAATTCTTCCAGGAAGAAAAAGATTATCGCCATTCCTAAAACAATCAGGACTTTAGTTGCAGTTTTTCCATCTTTCAACACCTCTTTTGGATTCAATTCCATCAGACCTTCAATATTGGTTGGTGTTGTGCTGAGTTCTTTCCGGAATAAGAATTTTAAGAGCAGCAGCGCGACGATCCATGCGACGATAACGATAGGCAGGGAATGGGTCAGGAAATCATTGAAAGTTAGTCCTGCTGCGGCTGCAATAAGTACATTGGGTGGATCACCAATCAAAGTGGCGATTCCGCCGGTATCCGACAATAAAGCTTCAGCGATCAGGAATGGCGTTGGATTAAACCCGAGCAGTTCGCAGATAAGGATGGTCACGGGAGCGATGAGGATTACGGTGGTCACATTGTCCAGAAACATGGAGAACAATGTCGTAATCAATCCGAGCAGCACCAGCAGCTTGCCGGGTTTACCTTTTGAAACCTGGGCAGCTTTGATGGCAATGAATTCAAAGACCCCGGTTGGTTCAAGGAGTGCGACCAATATCATCATCCCCAACAGAAGACCAAGTGTGGAGTAATCAATTGTATTGATGGCGTCAGATTCGTTGAAAAATCCGAATACTTTTCCAAAAATCAGCATCGCCGCTGCGCCGAAGAGACCTGCGATCGTTCTGTGCAGCTTCTTAGAAAAGATCAGGTAGAGTGTAAGAATAAATATGAGTAGTGCGATGATGCCATCCACCATCAATGTCTCCTGAAGACCAGGTACGATTAATTCCAGCTTTGCAGGAATTTGGTGCCGATATCCACTAGTGAGGCGATTCCAATCAGTCGCTCATCATCGTCCACAACCGGTAGGTCAAGCAGGTTGTGCTTCTTTATTAATGCGCTGGCTCTTAAAAGGCTGCAATCGCCTTTGGCTGAGATGGGGGGGTTCATGACCTTCCTGACCGGTGTCATCAACATCTCATCATCCGGTTTCCTGGTTTCAGCTGCGCCGAAATCGAGAATGAAATCGATGTCCTGAATCATATTCACAAAATCCGGAAACACCTGAGACACGAGATCACGGATCGACAGGATTCCCACCAGTTTTCCGTTCGTGTCAACCACAGGCAAGGTGCCGATGTGATGCCGGATGAAGGTTTTGGCGGCTTCTCTCAATGAAGTCTCTGGGGAGATATGTATGACCTGCTTCTTCATACAGGAAATTAGATCCATAACCGGCCTTTCTACTGGCTCATTGGTTAAAGGTTCATTCCGACATAGATTAGATTTAAGTATACTCCTACGAAAAAAAATACCAGGAGGTTTAACGAAGATCGCTGGCGTTAATCTAACTTGAAATGAGTGACACCAGGAAGTTCTTCGATTGCTTTGCGAATATCCGACATGGGATCATTTTCGCGGGTTTTCACGACCATGTTGACTGTGAGATCTTTATGCACCGGATTGGACTCTATTCCCATTGACAGAACCTTCTTCTTTAGATCTACGAAGATGCGATTCAATTGCTCGATCAGTTCGGGATTTTCGCGTGCTGTCACAGACACATTGATAATCTGGAAGGTTTGAATGGCCCGTTTTTCCAAAATATTGAGTAAAACCAGCACGATGATCAAGGCCAGGGTGGTACCTGCCGCAGAAAAATAGTGCCCGGCTCCAACCGCCAATCCCACAATGGCAACCGTCCATAATGAAGTAGCAGTGGTCAATCCTTTGACGTTCGTCCCATAGCGTAGGATGGCTCCAGCTCCCAGGAAACCTATCCCCGAAATAACCTGGGCAGCCAGCCGCGCTGGATCACCATTTGGAACATATGGGACAAACTGGACAGCCAGGTTGATCGATACGGTCATCGCCAGGCATGACCCGATCGCCAGGATGGCATGCGTGCGTAATCCGGCCGGTTGGTTTTGTCGTTCGCGCTCAAATCCCACAATCATTCCCAACAGGGTGGCCAGACCGAGTCGGATGAGGATCTCACCTTCGGAAATTAACATACCAATCTCCTTTCAATTGACACTATAGCCTTGATGAATAGAAATATGCATCTTCCACCGATTGTGAAGTTTCCAGTTCATTTCTGCCCAGCAGGTTCGCCAACTCGGGCAGTTGTGCCGTCGCCTCTTCTGCCATGCGCTGAGCGGCACGCCGGACAGAAAAATGGGCATTCGTGGCACTGCGTAAACGGATGAAGTGCACCAGGCTGCGCAGATTCACCATCAACAGCACACGACGGTTGAATCCGTTGGGTACCACATAAGCTGCCACGTGCGGATCAAAGTCTGCGATCTGCCTGTAAGTGTTTCTGGCTTCTTGCATGGCCGCGGCATACTTGTCCAGCAGTCCTGCCGCGAAGATCGCGCGTGGTACGGCATAACCCAGTTCGGTCGTTAGGTGTTGCGGGGTTTGCGTCATCATTCTGTGGCGTTTGACCTCAAAATAGGCTCCCTGGTCGAGCATCAGGTCGAAAGTAAAAACCACATTTTCCAGTTCTCGCGACGGGATGGTGTGCGGGTCAGGGATGTCCAGCAGACAATGGATAAGCTCACGTTTTTGTTCGACGCTTAAAGTACTAATGGCGGAAAGGCATTGCGCATAGCTATTATTCTGTTCGCGATACAAAGCGGCTGCCAGCAGACGCTCCATCGCATCAGGCTCATAATGTACAAGTTGGCACCAATCGTTACTTTCTGCTGAGGGCGACAGCTCGAGGCTTGAGAAATCTGTGCAAATTGTCTGCAGGTAGGGGATCTCATCAGCGTATTTTAGCAGCGTGGGCACGCTTTCCCGTGCGGCTGCTTTGATCTCTGTGCCGATCTGGCGGGTTTCCTCCAGCGGGGCGCTGAGGAGTTTACCTATGGCGTGCTCCAGGGCACGGGCGTTGATGGTCATACCGACATTGGCCAGGGAGGAAGCTGGCAGCATGAATCGGCACACGTCTATGGCTGTTGAGCGCATACGTCGTTCGTACTGTGCTGTTTTTTCGTTTTCGTGTTGAACTTCGTTTTCTAAAAGATGCTTTTCCAGTTTTTCCAGGCAATCCCGGTAGGTCGCGAATAACAATTGGCAGGTTTGAATGTAAGTATCTCGAAGCGGATGGGTGTCCAATTCAGAAGGTACAAAAAATGCCTCACCGCTCCATGTTTGATATCGGGTGGATTTTTCAGTGTAGGATGCCAGGCGATTGGATTCCAGATTCTCAACGGCCAGCCTGGAGATATTTTCCAGCGCAATGTGCAGGACGGCGTGTTCGGCTACCGAGGAATGCCCGTATCCAACTACCCACTTTTCATTGAACTCCGCGCTTTTCGCTTCGGTAAGTTCAGCCGCGATTTCCCGAAACGACTCCGGTGAGCGTGAGGTTTTTGCAAATGTCACCGCGATCGTTTCTGGTGAAAGCTCCTGCGGATCAAGCAGGTAAATTTGCCGTTGATGGGTCATTTCTTCAGTATCTCCCTGGTCTTCGTAATATCCTGCTGGATCTGGGCAACCAGCGCTTTGGAATCCGGGAATCGAACCTCAGGCCTTATGTAATCAATAAACTCGAGAGTCATGGTTTTACCGTAGAAGGTTTCGTTTGTGTCGAGTAGATGGGGTTCGACCCGTGGATAAGGCAAAGGGTTATCGAAAGTTGGTCGGACGCCTACATTGGTTACTGAGATGTACGTTTTCCGGTTGATATGTGACAGCGTGGCGTAAACTCCAGTAGCCGGCAGCAACCGTTCACCCGGTATGGATAGATTGGCGGTGGGAATTCCCAGTTTGCTGCCGCGGCTTTCTCCGTGCACCACTCGACCGCAAAGGGCATACGGTCTACCCAGGTAATCTTTAGCTTTGACCACATCACCCGTTTTTAATATTTTGCGGATATTACTTGATGAAATGACCTCCTGTCCGTGCCGGATGGGCGGGACAACCTCGACCTCAAAATCCAGTTTCTGACCAATTTCTTTTAAAACTGCGACCGTTCCTGCCTGGTCTTTTCCCAATGTGAAGTTGTAACCGGCAAAAAGCTTTTGTAAACCAAGCGTTTTTTTTACAACGCTCATAAAGGTGAGCGCGTCGATGTCTGCAAATTCACGGGTGAAATCGAGAACGATCACGTGATCCACACCCAATTTCTTGATCAACGCCACCCTTTCTTGGGTCGATGTCAGAATATGGTCGGTCGTAATTCGTTTGAAAAACAGCGCGGGCAGCGGGTCAAAAGTGATCGCGACTGATTGGCAATTTGCTTGTCGGGCACCATCAACGATCTTGCGGAAAAGGGTTTGATGCCCTGTATGCACTCCGTCAAACGCGCCGATCGTTACCCAGGAGGAGGGGACTGCTTTTGTGTTGAGGGTCTCTATGTAATCCATATTCTAATTATAAGGGGATGCCTTTCCTTATCAAGATGTAAAAACCCCCTCGTGAGAGGGGGAAGGGTTGTTAAGAGAAGAAAACCTTTTTTGGCTGCCATTCCACGGTCTCTTCGTCAAGCTCCATCAAGGCGACCAGTTCGCCCTGTTCGCTGACACCCAATACCTTTTTCTGTTCAGTCGCAGCAGCATTGATCCGATGACCGTGACGGATGGTTTCCACTTCTTCATGGGTTAGTTCGATCGTTGGCCAATCTGAAAGGGCTTCTGCAGCCGGAATCAGGTACTGGTACCAGGTGCCGTCTGCAAAGGCTTCGTTCAACTTGCGCAGCGGAACCGCGTCTCGTAGCGTAAATCGCCCGCTCTTGGTGCGTCGCAAACCGGTCAGGGTGGCTCCGCAGCCCAGTCGTTCTCCCAGGTCATTCACCAGTGAGCGGACATAGGTTCCGGATGAACAGTACACGTCGAGCACGACCTCGGGTGGTGCCCATTCCAGCAACTCAAGGCTGTACACGTTGATCGTGCGCGGTTCAAGTTCCACTTCTTCTCCCTTTCGTGCCAGTTCATACGCCTTGCGGCCTTGAATTTTCACAGCTGAATAAGGGGGAGGGACCTGTTCGATCTGCCCTACAAATTTCTGCAATTCGGTCTCAAATTGCTCTTCGGTAACATCGACCGGCGATGATGAAGTCGTTTTTCCGTCAGCGTCGTAGGTATCGGTTGTGGTGCCCATCATAATGACAGCCTGATAACGTTTGTCAGAGGCTGATACATACTCGCTCAAACGTACGGCCGGCCCGATCAAAACCACCAGCACTCCAGAAGCCCTTGGATCCAGCGTTCCGGTGTGTCCTGCACGCCGGATGTTAGATCCTTTGCGGATCACCTGCACCACGTCGTGTGAGGTCATCCCGACTGGTTTATCCACAACCAGCACGCCTGAAATGGTATTCTTTATATCAAAACCACTATTGTTGTCCATACCTCACTCCGTTACATGTGCACCATGTCTGTTTATATATTATTCTTAATCTGGTCAAGATACTCACGTGTTAGATCCAGGATCTTAGTTTGAACTTCAGGCAGGCTCCCATTCAGATCTGCACCTGCAGCGGCGGGGTGGCCACCTCCACCGAGTGATGCAGCGATATGCGCCACATTCAGCCCGGGTCGTGCCCGCCAGCTTACCTTTACTTTGTCTGCAGCCTGCTCGATAAACAGTACTGCGATGTCAATGTCCTCTACACTGGATAGGATGTTGGTCAGGTCGGCATCATCCTCGTTTTGGTAACCGGCGTTTTTGCGGTCTTCAAGCGATAGAGAAGTCCACACCAGACCGTTTTCCCTTTCAAGTTTTGTGAGACCGTAACCCCAGTAATTGACACTTTCAAAGGGTTTGCTGATCAGCGCTTTGTTATATAACCGGTTGATCTCAGCTCCCTTGTCCATCAGATCAGCGGCAATCCTCAACGATTTTGCGGTGGTATTGGAAGTGCGGAAACCAATGGAATCGCTGATTATACCTGAAAGTAGTGCGGCAGCTACCGGTTCAGTGATCTCTAAGCCCCATCTCGGCATGTGTTCAGCTAAGATCGCACAGGTCGCCACTGATTCCGGCTCGATCAGGTTGATCTTTCGGCCGAATGCCTGGTTGGTCACATGGTGATCGATCACAACGTCGGCGGGTTTACCTCGTAAGACTCCACCTGTCCGTTCTTCATCTGAGCAATCCAGAACGATCAATAGGTCGCAATCCTCTTTGAAGGAATGCTTGATCAATTCCACGCCTTCCAGATGTTTAAAGGTTTTCGAAACACCACTCTTCAGCACCATCTCGACCGTTTTGCCGGCTGCCTGCAGCGCTAATCCGAGACCCAGTACAGCTCCGATTGCGTCCCCGTCGGGGCGAATGTGAGAGGTGATACCGATCACAGGCGCGTTATTGAGCAGCTCTTTGATCTCGCGGTCGTTCATTTTAGCTTTTTCCGCTGTTCTTCTTCGCTGTGGATGGTGGCCAGCAATTGTTCGATGCGGTCAGCCTTTTCAGGGGTGACGTCCCAATGAAAACGCAATTTTGGAAAAGATCTCAGCTCGATCCTTTCCGATAGCACCTTGCGGATGAAACCGCTGGCACTTTCAAGTCCTTCCAAAACTTCCTTTGATCGCACGACCCCTTCATACACGGAGACATAGATCTCAGCGTATGACAATTCCCGGTCAACTTCCACGTCCGTAATGCTAATTCCAATTAAGCGTGGATCTCGAATTTCTTCCTTTGCCAGCATCTCGGACAATTCCTTGCGGAAACGGTCTCCGATGCGCTTTAATCTCAATGGTGATGGCATATCCTGATTTCCTTGTCCGTTTTCCCCGGTTAACCTGTCTTTTCAATGACATAATTTTCGAGTATGTCACCTTCGACAATATCATTATATCCTTTCAATGACACGCCACACTCAAAACCCTGGCGAACTTCACGCACATCTTCTTTTTCGTGTTTCAATGATGAGATCTCACCATCGAATACAGTGTTGCCATTCCGTACCAGCCTGACTTTTGCGTTTCGGCGCAGTTCTCCACTGATCACCCGGCAACCGGCAATTGTACCCACTTTGTTGATTTTAAAGACCTGGCGAACCTGTGCCTGTCCCACCGGAATTTCACGAATTTCAGGTTCCAGCATGCCTTTCAGCGCTTTCTCAATGTCCTCGATCATGCGGTATATGATCTCATACAACCGGATCGAAACGCCTTCCTGTTCAGCCAGGTTGCGCGCAGCCTGATCGGTGACCACATTGAATCCCAGCAGGATCGCGTGCGAAGCCGATGCCAGCATCACATCGCTTTCACTGATATTGCCGGTTTCTGCGTGAATGATGTTGATCTTAATGTCACCCTGGCTCAATTCATTGAGTGAATTTACGATGGGTTCCACGGATCCCTGGACATCCACTTTGAGGATGAGAGGGAGTTCACGAATTTCACCCGCTTGGAATTTTTCAAATAACTTTTCGAGCGAGGTTTTGGTGGAGACCACGGGATTGTTTGATTTCTCAGCGGCTTTTTCAGCCAGTATAGCCCGCGCTTCCTTTTCATTAGCGACCACCCTGAATACTTCTCCGGCAGGGGGTACGTTGCCAAAACCCAATACCTGGATGGGCGTGGAAGGAGCGGCGGTTCTGGCAGCCTTGCCAGTGAAATCGAACATTGCACGTATTTTTCCACAAGTATCCCCCGCGATCACAGTATTTCCTGTGTGCAGGGTGCCATTCTGAACCAGCAGGGTGGCGATCACACCGCGTGCTTTATCCACCTGTGCTTCGATCACTGTACCGAACACCTTGCCTTGCGGATTGGCGCGGATGGATAGGCTGTCATTCACCAATAGAATAGCTTCCAGTATATCCTCCAGCCCTTTCTTTTGCTTGGCTGAAACAGGTACAACAATCGTGCTGCCATCCCATTCATCCGGCACGAGTCCGTTCTCGGCCAGTTGGCGTTTCACAAAATCCGGGTTGGCATCCGGGCGGTCAATCTTATTCAGTGCAACGATGATGGGTACTCTGGCTGCCTTTGCATGAGCAATCGCCTCACGCGTTTGCGGCATCACTCCATCATCAGCTGCGACTACAAGGATCACAATATCAGCTCCCTGTGCGCCGCGGGCACGCATGGCAGTAAAAGCAGCATGTCCTGGCGTATCCAGGAAAGTGATCAGTTGTCCTTTATGTTCCACCTGGTAAGCGCCGATGTGTTGCGTAATACCGCCTGCTTCACCTGAAGCAACGTTGGTGTGCCGGATGGCATCGAGAAGTGTCGTCTTACCATGGTCCACATGCCCCAGGATGGTCACCACAGGCGGGCGTTTGATCAACTTGGCAGGGTCTTCACTGTCAATGAGTTCACGCCACAAGGGGATGTTCCCCTGTTCTTCAACGGTTGCTGATTCTTTTACCGATTCCGGGATCGCTTCAAAACCCAGTTCTGAAGCAACGATTGCAGCAGTATCATAATCGATCTGTTGGTTAATATTGGCCATCACGCCATTTGACATCAAAACCTTGATGACCTGGATTGGGCTGGCATCCATACGCTGTGCCAGATCCCTTACGGTGATTTGCACCGGAAATTCGATTTGTTTCTCGCTCATAACACACCTCCAAAAATGTTCCCCCTCTTTCCCCTGTCAACACCAGTAAACTTTTGGTTCTACCTGTCAGGCCGGCGTCTGTGCCTTTGAGCAAGTTTCCGGGTCACTCAATCATGTCTGCTCACTTGTTCCATTTTGTGTCGTCTCATCGAACGTTGGTTCTTTCTGTGTAAGCTGGTTCATATACTCGATAAGTATCTGCCGGTCTTCCGCAGTCAGTTCCATTTTCAAGGCATGATTGATCGGACCTTTTATTGCTTGCTCCCAGCATGAGCGGATCTTGTGCACGTAAGCACCACGGCCGGCTGCCTTCCCCGTTGGGTCAATCCTGACTCCTTCGGGCGTGCGGACCACGCGCACCAGTTCCTTTTTTGCCAGAACTGTCCTGCAACCGATGCAGGTACGCTGTGGTACGTGCTTGATCCGTTTTTGCGGTTTCTTAGCCACCTGTCTTTCTTTCTACTTTATTCTTCCCAATCCCAACCATCACCACCGCGTTTGTGTTTCTTTTGAACCAGGGTCATATCACGATCGGGATCGTAGGTTACCACAACACTCTTACCCTTCTTCTTGCCCTTCTTCTTGGTCTTACCGTTTTCTTCGTCTTCATCTTCGGTGATACCGGCAGTATCGAGAACTTCAGGACGCAGGGTAAATAGCTCTTCCAGAGAAGGTTCTTTTTCGGGTGTTTCTTCTGTCTCTTTAACCTCTGTTTCAGGTACAACAGCAGAAACATCAATGACCTGCTCAACTTCTTCGGGGGTCAAAACTTGTACTTCTTCAGTGACTGGAGTTTCAGCGGGAGTTTCAACGACCTCAACGGGGGTTTCAACCACCGCTTCAACCACAAGTTGTTCTGCAGCCAGTTTCTTGTCTAGGTCAGCCACTACCAGCATGATGCTTTCCATGGCTTTTTCACCAATACCATGCAGTTTATTGATGACATCAGCATTCTGTTTTATCTGCAACGCCATGTCACCGATGCTGAAATATCCGGCTTCCTGCAGAGTGTAGGCCACATGTTCAGGCAGACTGCCGTCCAGGATACTGGTCTCAAAGGCCGTCGCCGGGATCGAGTTCCGGATGGCAGCCAGTTTTTCTTCTTCCTCTTTGTGCTGTTGCTCGGTTTTCGCGATCACCTTGCGCTCTACACGGTCCACGAACCTGGCCATCAGGTCATATTCTTCTGGTGTTAGGGGTCTTCCGTCTGCTTTTCTTGCCAGCATCTCCTCGATCCTGGTCGCGCTTTCTTTCTCATTTTCGCGAATGAGCGCCAGCGATGGATCGTTGAGCAACTTGTAGAGTGCATCCGTTGCCGCTTCGGGCAGGCTCTTGATGTCAATCCGCCAACCGGTGAGTTTCGCGGCGAGACGGGCGTTCTGGCCAACCCGGCCAATCGCCAGGCTAAGCTGATCTTCCGGAACGACCACAGTGGCGGTCTTTCCGCTGTTTGATCTCTGATCGGTCAGGTAAACTCCGCTCACGCGGGCAGGGCTGATCGCTTTGGCAATAAAGATCGCCGGATCAGGATTCCATTCAATTACATCGATCTTCTCGTCGTGTAATTCCTTGACGATGGCCTGGATGCGTACACCGCGGATACCCACGCAAGCGCCAACGGGGTCAATGCCCTGTTGTGTGGCAGAAACAGCCACCTTGGCGCGGTCACCCGGCTCACGGGCGATCGAGCGGATCTCCACGATGCCATGGAAGATTTCGGGAACTTCGTTCTCGAGCAGCCGGCGCAGGAAATCACGGTGTGTACGGGAAAGAATGATCTGTGGTCCGCGTTGCGAATCTTTCACTTCGGCAACAAGCGCACGGACACGGTCGTGAATGTGGAAACGCTCGCCGGCGATCATTTCTTTGCGCGGCATGCTCGCTTCTGCCTTCATTTCAAGTCCGATGGTCAGTCCAGCGGCACCCACCGCCTGCACAATACCACTGACGATCTCGCCCAATTGTTTTTCGTAATAATTCACCTGGGCTTTGCGTTCCGCGTCGCGTATGCGCTGCTGGATCACCTGTCGGGCTGTTTGAGCGGCAACACGTCCAAAGTCACCAGGTGTTGATTCAACGACCACCAGATCACCCAGCTGTGCTTCAGGTTCTACCGCACGGGCAGCTTCGAGGCTCACTTCGGTGATTTGATTTTCGACGGTTTCCACCACCTCTTTTTGAGCAAAGACAGTGACCTTACCGGTCTCAATGTCGACTTTCGCCTCGATGTGTTGTTCAGTCGAGGCATTCACTGACCGCCGATAAGCGGACACCATCGCGGATTCGAGCGCCTCCAGGATGATATCCCTGGGTAAGCCCTTATCCTCTAGAACTTCATTGAACGCGAGTGTGAATTCGTTCTTCATTCCTTTTTTTCTCCACCTGGTTTCGAGTTGTTACGGTCCGTCTCTGATAAGAAGAAAAGTGGGGGATGCCCACTTTTCGGTGTTGAAACCTCAAATGTCTTTCGAACCAAAGGAAATTTTATCACCTCTCATCCTGTGGGTCAAGGTTTATTATGATTATTTATTATGATTAATCCTGTTATGATTAATCCGCTTTCATAAAAAGGCAGGTGAGGTAATAAGTACCAGCTTCTCCATCCACAATCAATGCAAATCTCCCGTCAGCGGTCACTGCGATTGACCGGGGTTGGTAGTAACTTCCCTCAGGCCAGTCACCATCCACGGGTTCGCTAAGCGTTCCTGCTCGCCTCAGCATCGCGCCGTTCGCATCCAGCACGGCGATCGCGGAATTACCCTCGTTCCTTTCGAACAACACGTAAAAAGTACCGGTTTGATCGATCGATAGATCAACCGGCAGTGAATCAATGTAATCAGCAGTTTTCAAAGGAATGCTGTAGATCTCTAACCCTGTGAGCGGATCATGCTCCGCCAGGAAGCCCTCAATTGGCCGGATGGTATACAGCCGGTTATCCGGTGAGAATGCCAGCCCGGTGTAAGCGACATCATCCAGGGGCAAGGGATTGATGATTTCGTCTGTCCCCGGCAGGTACGGAAACAGGTAGAACAAACCACCCAGGTCTCCGAGGAGGAAAAGCTTACCGTTATCGGGTTCGATTGCCACCTGGACCGCCGGTGAATCACCGCCGCCTATCATGACCTCCCCGTTTGGTAATACGATGGAATACGTACCGTAAACAGCATCGCTCAAGACCAGGTTGTTATCATTATCAAATGTAAGATCAGAAAGGCTGCCATCAAGTATCACCTGCGCTTCGCCCAGTTCATTTCCTTCAATATCAAATTCATAAATATTGTTGTTCTCGGCAGCGACGACCACCTTGTTATAACGATCAACCGCCACGCTCACCGGGGCTGCCGCCAGTGGCATCCGCCAGTAAACCGGTGCATCGATGAACTGGTCAGTGCTCCCCACAAGCTCAGCCGCGTCAACTTGTCCGGCTGCTGCCAGTGAACGAAAGGTGATGAACACGGTGTCTACCTCGAAATCCACATCGATGGGGAGTGTCATGATCCTGCTGCAGGCATTGTCGTCCAAAAGGGTTTCCTCGGTGGCTGAGGTTGCCGGGTATACTTCCCGTCCAAGCCCCGAGGTGGTGTTTAAAATTTCCACGCGCAGGATCTCATCCACGCTTCCGTCGAGCCAAAGATTTACCTGTTTGGGAATGATGGATGGCGCGTAACTGAGCGCAAGGGTGACTTCCCCTGCCTGGCTGTTGTCACCGGCAATCATGGCAGTGCCGCAATCATCATCGTCCTCAGGTGCCCCTGTCGCGTAATTCACCAGGTCTACCGCGTCGATATTCCCTCTAAGCGCCCATAGATGCAGCATTGACTGCTCATCATTTTCGGCTACCTCATCAGTGGGTTCAGAGGTCGGTTGTGCTGTCTCAATCGCGACCTCGGTTGAAATTCCAGCCGGTTCTGCCGCTGTCGGGGTAGCTGATCCGGAAGCTGGAACTGTGGGAGTGGCAGTGGAACACGCGGATAAAAAACAGCAGATCAATACTGAAGTGAGGTATCTGTGAAGATTTGCGACATGCATGGTGTGATTTTGATCCTTTCAATTGCCTGTTGACTGCCGTTGTGTGATTCAACCCTAAGAGAAAAGCAAATCGCGCCCGGTTTTCCTTAATCCAGTCGGATTTCTTTTCTCCTCAATAACTTACGCCGTTTTTTTGCACGTAACCTTCTGCGTTGTTTCCTTGCCAACTGCCATTCCCTGACATTGAGGAGGACTCCCTTTTCTGAAACCATGTTTTGTTCGGCGCTAAACTCGTAAAATTCAAAAACACTCGAAAAAGATTCTGTGATCTGTTCCGGATTCAATTGCATCTCTTCGAGAGTATAGGAATGCTTACTCTGGAATTGCCTGGATTTTTCGGCTTCCTGCTTTAACACACTGGCAAAATTTTCTGACTTATCCAGGTCGAGGAAATCATAAACCTCGCTCACCACCCTCTCAGGATCATCGATCAAGTGATCATACCGGATGAAGTAACAGGCATCCGGTTTATCCTTGAAATACTCCATCGGGTATTTGTAGTAGTAGCCCATCACGTTAAAAAACTCATCTTTGTGAGGGTGCGCTTCAAGCGGGTCACAAAAAACCTGCCAACCGGCTGCCATGTAATCCATCATCGATGGAACGGTTTCCAGCGGGTTGCGCGCAAGGTTGATAAAGCGTGCATCCGGGAATGTCTGCTGTAGGCTGTCGATTTTGGCAGATTGATCAGGGTTTTTGGATAACAACCTGAGTTTTCCTCCGTGAGCGTAGATATGCCGCTGCAGCATATTCTTGTACAACTTCATTACCTTTTCGCGTTTTTTTAAGGGGATGTCGCGGTCAAAAAAGAAGTAGGGTAGCATCTCTTCGGGGATCGGGTAAAGCGGCCACAGGGTCGCGCTGCACCAGCCGTGGATCAGCACATGATCATCCTCCTCGGCTGCGTCAATGCGCACGGCGTGGATCTTCTTTGTGCGTTTCGTTGTACGCTTGTTGAGCGTGTGTAGGGCTTTATTCACCGGTGCGCCGACAAGTTTGGCGAGTTTGATGATCCCCCAGATGAGTTTACGTTGCGTAATGGAAGGGGCAAAGATCAATTCCCAAACTTGAAATGATGTAAAAGTCTGTCCATCCAGGTTCATCAGCCGGTGCAGCAGCGTTGTACCGCTGCGCGGGTTGCCAATAATGAACACCGGGTCTTTCACCTCCTGCTTGCGATACCCGGGGAAAAGAACTTCATCCAAAAGCAAGAGTAAGTGATAAATGATCTCGTTCGGAATGTAGAGGATCAGCCAGATGAACAGCACCAGGAAGCGTTTGGGGGTTAGCCGGTAATGTTTTCCTTTTGTCAGGAAAAATGCTTTAAAGTTGTACCGGATGAAGGCAGGAAAATCAAAATACATGTAAACTCATCCATATGGTTGGAGTTTTAGCTTTTAGTTGAAAAGACGCAGGTAAGGATCGGATAAGGTAACTGATCCCCCCGCGTTGATTTTCAACCCAACAGGTGTGCAAATAAGCATTCCCATCTTGTTCTTATCATAGCAGAATATTAAAATATTGTCGTCATGTCAGGCAAAATCATCAACATTGATTGCCACTGGTTAACAAGATGAAGAACTCTGACAGGAGGAAAAAATGACCGACGAATGGTTGTGGTGGAAGGACGGCGTGATTTACCAGATCTATCCGCGTTCCTTCGCGGATAGCAACGGAGATGGCATCGGCGACCTGCCGGGGATCATCGGCAAGCTGGATTACCTGTCAGATCTGGGGATCGATGCCATATGGCTGTCACCCATCAACCCTTCACCAGACGCGGATTTCGGCTATGACGTGGCGGATTATAAGGATATCGATCCCAAATACGGCACCATGGACGATTTCCTGCAACTTATCGGTGCTGCACATCAGCGCGGCATCCGCATCATCATGGATCTGGTACTCAACCATACATCTGAAGAACATCCCTGGTTTATTGAATCCCGGTCCTCCTTGGAAAATCCTAAACGTGACTGGTACATCTGGCGCAGCGGAGCAGAAGGTGGGCAAAAACCACCTAATCGTTGGCAGTCCGTCTTCGGAGGGAAAGCCTGGGAATTTGATGAGCGTACAGGGCAGTACTACTATCACATGTTCACCCGTCAGCAGCCTGACCTGAATTGGCGCAATCCTGAAGTCTACACCGAAATGATGAGCATTTTCCGATATTGGGCAGACCGCGGTGTGGACGGATTTAGATTGGATGTGTTCAATAACTATTTCAAAGACGCGCACTTCAGAGATAACCCGAAAAAAATTGGCATTCGACCATTTGATTGGCAGGTACATCTTTATGACACCAACCAGCCCGAAATGATGACTGCGGTAGCCGACATTCGTTCAATCCTCGATAGTTATGCTGAGCGGTATGTGGTCGGCGAAACTTTCCTGGCAGATACAAAAATGACTGCCAGTTACTGTGGTTCAGGTAAGTTCCACGCTGCCTTTGATTTCTATTCGCTGCTGAAGACCACCTGGAACCCAGGTCGGTACCTGCACGCCATGCAACGCCAGGATGATGCACTCCCGGTTGATGCATGGCCGATCCATGTGCTCAACAATCACGATAATCCCAGGATCGCGACGCGCATCAGGGCGGGGAAAGACGACGAAAAACTCAAGGTAGCTGCGGCGATGCTTCTAACCGTTCGGGGGACACCGTTTATGTATTACGGAGAAGAGCTCGGCATGCGGGACATTCAAGTGAGCCGGTCGGAGATCCAGGACCCGGTCGGAAAACATTACTGGCCATTACCTGTGGGTCGTGATGGCTGCCGTTCACCCATGCAATGGTCGGCTGAACCTTACGGCGGTTTTTCGAAAACAACGCCCTGGTTAAAAATACACCAGAATTATTTGTCTAGAAATGTGCAGGCTCAACAGGCAGATCCGGATTCTTTGTTGAACTTCTACAAATGCCTTTTAAACCTGCGCCGATCGTACGCAGCGCTGCGTGGCGGTTTGTTCATTCCCCTACATCATGAACCGCAAAGGGTGCTGTCTTTTATCCGGCAGGATAATGACCACAGGATCCTGGTTGCGCTGAATCTTGCCCGCGGTCGCTCGAAGCTGGCACTGGGTGGTGATATTACCCGTTATCAGTGGGATGTTTTGCTCTCCAATAAGAAAAAGAACCAGCCTTTATTCGAAAAAGGCTGGTTGAAACTGGAAGGATATGAAGTTTGTATACTGGTCCAAAAGCAGCCTGAGCGCTAATCGGTCTTGAGCGGGGTCAGATCAAAAGGCACCCCATCCTTCTCTCCGGCTCCACTGAGCGCGCGCACAGTCACTTCGGAAAGCGGCACGCCTTCTTTTTCTGCGTGTTGAGCGCGTTCAAATTCCTTTTCACCGTGGATGTAGATCCGTTCCTCTCCCGCGGCTTTGGGTGAGTTTTTCAGCATCTCGATCAGGTTGTCCATGTCCGCCTTGAAATCGACCGGGTCGCGGAACGCGTCGATGCGGATTGCTGCGAAGAAGTGACCCACCCGCGATGTATCAGGTTTATCAGCGCCGTACACCAGCTCGCCAAAGCCGGAACCAGCCAGGATTCCGGAAAAGATATCCACCATCAAGGCCAGCCCGTAACCTTTGTAGCCGCGCATCAGCTCCACGCCGCCGAGCGGCATCAGCGCGCCGCCTTCCAATACCTCGGCAGGATTTTCTGTAACATTGCCATTACTGTCTATCCCCCATCCTGCAGGGATCTGCTTTCCGTTTTTCTGAAACACCGTGATCCGTCCGATCGGAACGATGCTGGTGGCCATATCCAGTACATATGGCTGGTTCCTGCCTGCCGGCACGGCTACCGCGACCGGGTTGGTGCCCAATAGCGCCTTGCGCCCGTGCGTCGGTGCGACCAACGGACCTGAGTTGGTGAAACTTACCCCGATCATATCTACAGGCAGCGCCATCATGGCATAATACCCGGCGATACCGTAATGGTTTGAGTTGCGCACGGTTGCCATGGCCACCCCGCTTTGCCGAGCTCTAGCGATGCACATCCGCATGGTCTTCACGCCAGCCGGGTGTCCCAGTCCATTGTTGGCATCCATGGCCAGGGTGGCGCTTGTCTCTCTAACGACTGATAAAGGTGCGGTTGGATCGATCTGCCCCCTGGATAACCTGGATCCGTAGTAACTGTGCAGGCGGATCAGGCCGTGCGAATCAACCCCGCGCATGTCCGCGCTGAGCAACACTTCTGCAGCGATCAACGCGTCTTCCGGTGTGATGCCCCATCGGGTGAAATACCGAACCGCGTAATCCTTCAGATCCTCGTATTTGTAGTAATGCATTTTTCCTCGTAATTTATCAGAATCGACCAACACTCCTAATTATAAACAAGACATGGACTCTGGTTTTTGGTTGGTGAGTAAACAAAACAGGGAAACCTTGCTGATTCCCTGTTTTGTTTGAATTACGTGATTTTCGCTTAACTGAGTCCGATGATCCTGCCGGTTTCGGGTTCGATGTCGATCTCCATGAATATCGGTCGGGTGGGCAAACCGGGCATGGTCGACATGGTGCCCAGCAGCGGGTACAGGAACCCTGCGCCTACTGATGCCCGGATGTCGCGGATGGGGATGCGGAATCCTTTTGGCACGCCTTTCAAGGATGCGTCGTGTGAAAGGCTGAGGTGGGTCTTCGCCATGCAGATCGGTAGTTTATCGAATCCCAGCCGGGTGTAATCAGCGATGCGCTCCTCGGCTTCCGGCAGGTAATCCACGCCATCTGCACCGTAAACTTCGCGGGCAATCGCTTCGATCTTTTCCTTAATCGACATCTCCAACGGGTATAAGAAACTAAATTGTGAAGGTTTTTCAGCAGCTTTGATGACCGTGTTGGCGAGATCGATCGCCCCTTCGCCGCCTTTTTCCCAATGCTCACAAATGACCGCGTCCTCCGCCCCGCCTTCCTGCACCGCTGCTTTGCGGATCATTTCAAGTTCATTGGGCGTGTCCGTGAGGAAGCTGTTGATCGCGACCACCACGGGGATGCCGAATTTGCGCGCGATCTTGATGTGATGCAGCATGTTTTCCATCCCGGCTTTGAGGAGTTCAAGGTTTTCTGAAGTGTAAGCCGGATCAAGTGGTTTGCCTGCCACAACCTTGGGTCCGCCGCCGTGCATCTTGAGCGC
>DIWL01000082.1 GCA_002428455.1 Anaerolineaceae bacterium UBA6107
CCCACCGAGGATGGTTACCGCTTGTACGTCAGCAACATCGTGCAGGAGACAGAATTACCGGACTCCACCCGCCGTACCATCTCGCATCAGTTCTACCAGATGCGCCAGGATGTGGAAGGTTGGACGCGGCTGGCCGCATCGGTGCTCGCGCATCAATCCCGCGCCGCCTCACTGGTCACCGCCCCGCACCCTGAGGAATCACGCTTCAAACACCTCGAGCTCATCGCGGCACGTGGGCGCCAGGTGTTGATGGTACTTGTCTTGATGGGCGGCGAGATCCTGCAGCGTTTTATCACCCTTGCTGAACCGATTTCCCAGGAACAGCTCTCAAACGTAGCCGACCGGTTTAACACCCTTTTTACCGGACGCAATTTTGAGGAAATTACATCCGATCTTTCTCCACTCAACCCCCTTGAGCAGGATTTTTACCAGGCCATCCTTAGTGAGATGGAGCAGGCAGATTCGATGATCTCCGGAGATGTGGTGCTGGATGGTCTAACCAATGTATTGGCGGAACCCGAATTTTCCACCTCCGGAGAAGCCCGCCGTGCGCTGCGTGTGCTGGAGGAAAAACCCCTCCTGAACGAGATCCTCTCCAAGACCGTGCTGCNNTGCAGGTGCTCATCGGCGGTGAAGGGATCTACGATGCCCTCTCCCAGGTTTCGATCGTGTTGGCACGCTACGGTACACCCGGTTTGGCCACTGGTACCCTTGGTGTACTGGGACCTATTCGTATGCCGTATGGAAGGACCATTTCAATCGTAAGGTTCCTCTCAGGTATGCTTTCTGACCTGGTGAATGACACGATTGTTGAATAAATAAAATGCTGCAAAGGAAAAGTCATGGAAGAATCCACCAAATCTCACGGTAAAACCCGTCANNAACTTCCGTCAGCCCGGAAGAAGCAACCCGGAAAGAGTTGGAAGAATTGACCGCCCGCCTCGCAGAGGCTGAGCAGACTGCAGCTGCCAACCTGGATGGCTGGCAACGGGAACGCGCGGAATTTGTTAATTACAAGAAGCGCGTCGAACGTGATCACGCCCAATCCCGCCAGGACATTACCGGCTCGATCATTAAGAAGTACCTTGTCATCCTGGATGACCTGGAACTGGCTTTGAAGGACAAGCCCACAGATCCAACTGGCGCTGCCTGGGCGAGTGGAATCGAGCTGATTACCCGCAAACTTTATACGATCCTGGAAAGTGAAGGAGTAAACCGGATTTACGAGAACAGGGTACAGTTCGATCCGAATATCCATGAAGCGATCTCTCACGAGGAGAACGCAGAATTTGAGAGCGGCGAAGTGATCGAAGTATTTCGCCAGGGCTACACACTAGGCGACCGCACATTGCGTCCGGCAATGGTGCGCGTGGCAAAATAAACTACAAAACAAAGAGGAAATTATGGGAAAAATCATAGGAATTGATCTCGGTACTACCAACTCAGTTGTCGCGGTGATGACCGGCGGAGAACCCGTCGTCATCCCATCCGCGGAAGGCGAACGACTTGTACCCTCAGTCGTGGCTGTCAACAAGAACCACGAACGCATTGTGGGGCGCGCGGCGCGCAACCAGGCTATCGTCAACCCTGAAAACACGATCTTTTCGATCAAACGCCTGATGGGCCGCAAGTTCAACGACCCTGAAGTGCAGCGAACCATCAGCCGCGTGCCGTTCAAGATCTCCGCGGCGGGGAATGGTGATGTCCGCGTCACCCTCGACGGTAAAGAATACAGCCCCGCCGAGATCAGCGCCATGATTCTCAGCAAGCTCAAGGCAGATGCTGAAGCCTACCTGGGCGAGACCGTCAACCAGGCAGTGATCACCGTGCCGGCGTACTTCAACGACTCACAACGGAATGCCACCAAAGACGCCGGACGTATCGCCGGGCTTGAGGTGCTGCGTATCATTAACGAACCGACCGCTTCCTCCCTAGCCTACGGGCTGGATAAGAAAAAGAACGAGATCATCGCGGTATACGATCTCGGCGGCGGAACATTCGATATTTCTGTGCTGGATGTTGGCGAAGGCGTGTTCCAGGTGCGTTCCACCAATGGTGACACCTTCCTGGGCGGCGATGNNGTTTGAAAGAAGCTGCTGAAAAAGCCAAAATTGAGCTTTCCACGGTGCAGCAGACCGAGATCAACCTGCCTTACCTGACAGCAGATGCCACCGGTCCCAAACACCTGGTGCTCACCCTCACCCGCGCCAAGCTCGAGCAGCTCACCGGCGATCTGATCCAGAAAACACTGGATCCCATTCGCCGCGCGCTCTCTGACGCCGGTTTGAAAGCTTCAGAGATCAACGAAGTCGTGCTTGTCGGCGGTATGATCCGCATGCCCGCAGTGCAGGAAGCGGTCAAAAAGGAATTTGGTAGAGATCCGCACAAGGGTGTCAACCCTGACGAGGTCGTCGCCGTCGGCGCTGCCATCCAGGCTGGTGTTCTAGGTGGAGACGTAAAAGATATCCTCCTGCTCGACGTCACCCCGCTCACCCTTTCCGTTGAAACCCTGGGCAGCATCTCCACACCGCTCATCGAACGCAACACCACCATCCCCACGCGTAAAAGCCAGGTCTTCTCCACTGCCTCCGATGGGCAGACCCAGGTCGAGATCCACGTGCTGCAGGGCGAACGCCCGATGGCTGCCGACAATAAGTCGCTGGGTAAGTTCAACCTGGACGGCATCCCCCCCGCTCCGCGCGGCATTCCNNATGCCAATGGCATCCTCAACGTGACTGCCCTGGATAAGGCTTCCAATCGCTCCCAGCACATCACCATCACCGCTTCAAGCGGCCTGTCCGAATCTGAGATCGAGAAAATGAAACGCGATGCTGAAGCCAACGCTGAGGCTGACCGCAAACGCAAGGAATTGGTGGAAGTACGCAATAACGCTGACAACACCATTTACGCTTCCGAGAAATTGCTGCGCGAGAACGCGGATAAAATCCCCGCTGACATTAAAAAGGAAGTGGAAGATGGTGCGAGCAGCCTGCGTAATGTGATGAACGAAGATGACGCTGAACGCATCCGCAAGGCGACAGAGTCACTCAGCCAATCCATCCAGAAGGTGGGCGCGAGCATGTACCAACAGCAGCCCGATGCCACCCCGCAAGGTGACCCCGGTACAACTGACCCCGGGCAACCCGGGACAGGTACGGGCGATAATCCCCCCGATGGGGATTCAGGTGATGTAGTGGATGGTGAATATAAATCGATCTGATCCAATAAGTTCAGTTCAGGTATAATCAGCCGGGGCGTTTGGACTTGATCATCCAGCGCCCCCTGAAACATTTACCTGGATCAAAAGGAATACATGCATGGCCAAACGCGATTATTATGAAGTCCTGGGTGTGAATCGTAATGCCTCGGCGGAAGAATTAAAATCAGCCTTCCGCTCGCTGGCGCGCAAGTATCACCCGGATATGAACAAGGAAGCCGACTCCGAAGAAAATTTCAAAGAGATCAACGAAGCGTACGCCGTGCTTTCAGACACTGAAAAACGCCGCGCGTACGACCAATTCGGTTTTGCCGGGGTCAACAACGCCGGCGGAGTACCGGACTGGTCCAATATGGACTTCGCGGATATCTTCGGAGAGTTCTTTGGCTTTGCCACCGGTGCATCCCGCCAGCGCCAGAACGCTCCACGGCGCGGGCAGGACCTGGCTTACACCGCCTCGCTCAACTTCGAGGAAGCCATTTTCGGTGTTGAAAAAGACATTGAGATCACGCGTGACGAGGTTTGCGAGACCTGTAAAGGCAGCGGCTCTGAACCTGGTACCAATCCCGCCAAATGCACCAACTGCGGCGGACGCGGTGAGGTACGCCAGGTACGCCAGACCTTCCTCGGCTCGATGGTGCAGGTTACCACCTGCCCGGTCTGTTCAGGACGCGGCGAGATCATCAACACACCCTGTCACAACTGCCGCGGTAGAGGGTTGGAGCGCAAGACGCGGATTAAAAAGGTCTCCATTCCCGCTGGCGTGGACACCGGAACCCAGATCCGCCTGGCTGGTGAAGGTCAGCCCGGCATCAATGGCGGACCCACCGGTAACCTGTACATTGAGATCAAGGTGAAGGATCACAAATTTTTCCGCAGGCGCGGCAATGACATCCTGCTTGATCTGAATATCAACGTGGCGCAAGCCACTTTAGGCGCGGAAATCGAAGTTCCCACCGTGGATGGGCCGACCAAACTCAACATCCCCACCGGCACCCAGCCGGGCAAGATATTCACACTGCGTGGAAAAGGCAGCCCCATCCTGCGCACCAATCAACGCGGCGACCAGCAGGTGATCGTCAACGTGGAAATACCCTCCCGCCTGACGGATGAACAACGTGCCCATTTTGAAGCCCTGGCCGCTTCCATGGGAACTGAAGTCCGCCCGCAGGAAAAAGGATTCTTTGAAACTCTGAAAGAGGTGTTTGGTGGCTGAAGCCAGGTGGTTACAGGTAACATTAACCGTTGACGGCGAACTCGCCGAGGCGGTCTCCGAAGTGCTGGATCGTTTTACCAGCGGTGGTGTGGTCGTGGAAAGCAATGTGAAATACAACGACGCCGAGGACGAAGGCACACCATATGGACCTGTGAAAGTGTACGGCTACCTGGTGATCGATGCCCAAATTGAAGAGAACCGCCGCAAACTGGAGGAAGCCCTATGGCATCTCCACACCATCCGTGAACTGCCACAGGCGCAGTATACCGAGATTGCGGACGAGAACTGGATGGCCGCGTGGAAGGATCATTACCATCCCATCCCCATCGGAAAGAAGTTACTCGTGCTGCCCGCCTGGATCAAACAGGAAGACATGAGCCGGTTGGCGGTCAAGATCGATCCGAGCATGGCCTTCGGCACCGGTACACATCCCTCGACTCAGCTCTGCATGGAGCTGCTTGAGGAGTACGCACAGGAGGGTAAGCCGGTGATCGACATCGGCTGCGGATCGGGTATCCTTTCGATTGCCGCGCTCAAACTGGGTGCTAGCCGCGCCATCAGCGTGGATATCGACGCCGCTGCTGTAAAAGCCACCCGTGAGAACAGCCAGGCAAACGGCGTGGATGACCGCATTGAAACTGGCAAGGGCTCCATCGCTGAAATTGCTGCGGGCGAATTCTCACTCCGCTCTGCCCCGTTGGTACTGGCCAATATTCTCGCGCCTGTGCTGATCCGATTATTCGATGCCGGCATGGCAGACCTGGTCTCACCGGGCGGCGTGATCATTCTGGCGGGCATCCTGGCTGAACAGGCTGCGGGGGTTAGCGCAGCGGGTGAAGCACATGGGCTGGAGTTCGTCACACAGCGCCAGTCAGGGGATTGGGCTGCACTGGCAATGCGAAAGCCCTGATCGATTGTCGTCGCTTATTGCCCGCGTTTTACGCGGCTTTTTAATTGACAGCCAACCTGAGCAGGCTTTATACTATCCGGCATGAACCAATCATTGATACGCAACGTACGTGAGTCAGATATCCCTGAGATCATCGAGATCTACAATCCCTTCATCACCAAAACAACTGTTTCATTTGAAGAAGAACCGGTGTCTGCACAGGAGATGCAGCGACGTATCCGGCAGGTGCAGGACCAGGGTTTGCCCTGGTTATGTATAGAGGTGGAGGACAAAGTGGCTGGTTATGCCTACGCTTCCCGCTGGCGTGAACGCCCAGCCTACCGCTTTACAGTAGAAACGACCATTTATCTTAGCCCTACGTATACCGGGCGCGGCATCGGGAGGTCCCTGTACAGCACCCTGCTTGAACAGGTACGCGCCCTTGGAATGCACCAGGTCATCGCGGTGATCACGCTGCCCAACCCGGCCAGTGTATCTTTGCATGAAAAACTTGGATTCAGGAAAGTTGCACATTTCAGCGAAGTTGGATACAAATTCAACCAGTGGCTCGATGTGGGCTACTGGCAGCGTGCACTCTAACGAATCATCCGGCAACAGAAAAGACCAACATTTCACCCCCACCCTCCGTCCGCAGTTTATGATTTGTACAGGTACTCGCTGCGGTAAGGCGCTTTTTCCTCTACATCTCCCACGTATTCCGGCAGGTTGTGATGCCCCAGTAACTGGCGGATGGCCTGTACTTCGCCGGTGTGGTACCAGTAATGGTAGATGACGCGCTGCATGGCTGAGCCGAGGGACTGCCCGACGATTTTACCGCGGCGCAGCAATTCTTCCTGCAGGTCGGCGCTGGTCAATCTTTCGAGGAAGGGCTGAGATTGTCCTGTTACCTCCAGCCACATATGCAGCACCTCGACCAGTGAAGGCGAGCTCTTCGGTGAACCATAAGCGAACCTGGTATTCAGATCGGAAAACAGTACCTTGCGTTGGGCAAGATCGAGCCAGTACCTCTGTTCATGCCAGGCCATGTGCCCCACCAGCCAGCTGATGCAATTCATTGGACCCAGGTGCTTCACTGCTTCAGCCGCGGACACCCCTTCCAGGCCGCGCAGCCACTCGCTGCGGGTGAAAAACAGTTGAGTAACCAATGGATGAATCATCTCCTGCCTCCTTGGGAATGATGCCCATATAAATTTGTTGACTCTCTCTTATGATACAACTTTTCAGGGTTAAAACACAACCGGCCAGCTTTATGCTGACCGGTTGAATGAAAGAGAAGGTTTACGCTACGATCTCGAACGAAGTGGTGATCTCCGCCTTACCGCGCAGGGTGGCCGCTACTGAGCAATACTTCTCCTCGGAAAGTTCGATCGCCTGAGCAACATCTTTCTCATTCAACTTTTCCCCTTTAAGCCGGTAGATAAGATGGATCTTGCGGAAGGTCCACGGGGGTTCCTGCTCCTGTTCGCCTTCTACGTTGATCTCAAGCTTTTCAAGCCCGAGCCGTTTCTTGTTCAGAATCTCCACCACGTCCACCGCAGTGCAGGCTGCCAGCGCTACCAACAGCAATTCGGAGGGTTTCATTCCCACCCCCTCATCCGGGGTAGATAACACAACTGAGTGCTTTGTGGAATCCATACCGATGAACTGCTTGCCGCCGATCCATTTAACTGTCGCTGAACTCATTTATCTCTCCTAAAACAGGTTTACGCTTTGTGAATGACCGACAGCATTTCCGCTGCCAGTTTCCGGCGTGTTTCGGCATCCACATCATCTGACAACAGGCACTGGTTGACCGTAACAGCCAGGTAGGCTTCTATTGTGCTCTGCAACGCGGAGCGCGCCGCGGTCAATTGCTGCAGCACATCGCTGCAATCTTTGTTCTCACCGATCATGCGGTTGATCCCTCTCAACTGCCCTTCCAGGCGGTTGAGGCGGTTCTGAATGGAACGTTTTTGTGCTTCTGTTTGCATTTTTTCTCTATTCCTGCCACGCAGGGAAGGTTATCCCCCTCAGGTAAATCCGCCCCGTCCCGGTCCACAGCCTCCGGATGGAGCAGTAGTGGCGGCTGATCCTTTTGCGGAGAAGAGGGAAAGCTTCTTTCGGGTATTCTTTCCAGCACAGGTCGGGCAGGCTGGTCTCTCATCCGCCTGGTCGAAGCGCATCATCTTATCAAATTCCCGCCCGCAATCCGGGCAAACATACTCATACAATGGCATTGTTCCAACCTCCGATGTGTATACTCCAGGGGAGTATTTCGATCAGAGTATACCACGCCACCTTATTACTGAACAGATTATTCCGGAAATTACTTCTTGACATTGAACAAATGTTCGTGTATTATTGTAGTACAAATGACCGATATACCGGTTAGGAGGTTAACATGGCACGCAGACAATCCGGTCTCAGCGAGAGACACCGCAAGATCATGGAGTTCCTGACAAAATTCCAGACCGCCAACGGCTATCCCCCGTCCATCAGGCAAATCGGGGACAGCATCAATGTGAAGTCCACCTCCCTGGTGGATTATTACCTCAACCAGCTGCAGGAGATGGGTTACATCGAACGTGAAAACCACATATCGCGCAGCATACGTGTCATCCAACCATTACAATCTGGCTTCTCTGTTACCGGCACGGTCACAGATGCACTCAGGAATGCCGGAGCAGTGCTCGCCAATATGGTCACCATCCCGATCGCCGGCCGTATTGTTGCCAGTGCCCCCATCCCCGTTCCGGCATCTGACCTCAACTACTATGATGCCGAATCGAGTGTAGACATCGCCCGCAGCCTGCTTCCCTCGAAGGACATCAACGACCTCTTTGCATTGGAAGTCAGCGGTGATTCTATGATCGACGCCATGGTCAATGATGGCGACATCGTTGTGATGAAGAAGGCCGATTCTGCCAACAACGGTGAGATGGTAGCGGTCTGGCTGGATGATAAGGATGAAACTACCTTAAAATACTTTTACAAGGAAGCCAACCGCATCCGCCTGCAACCGGCCAACCCGAACATGGGACCGATCTACGTCCAGAACCCAAAGAGCCTGCGCATCATGGGCAAAGTGGTCATGGTCATCCGCCAGATCAAGTCGGTCGCTGCATAGCTAAAAGGGCAGAATAGAACCACCGGTTTATCAGATTTAAACCAAAAACCAGGGTCAGCTTCCGCGTTCCCTGGTTTTTAAATTCCTTTAACAGGAACTAGGCCAGTTCTACAACGCCACCAGCTTCTTCAAGCTTCTTCTTGGCATCGTTGGCAGCTTCTTTGCCAACAGCGCTGAGGACTTTGGCGCCAGCGGTTTCGGCCATGGTCTTGGCTTCTACGAGACCCAGGTTGGTGAGGGTGCGGATGACCTTGATAACTTCGATCTTCTTGGGACCGGGATCCTTGAGAACAACATCAAACTCGGTCTTCTCTTCCACGGGCTCAGCCGCAGCAGCGGCAGCGGGACCAGCGGCAACAGCGACAGGAGCGGCGGCGGAAACGCCCCACTTCTCTTCCAACAATTTCACAAGCTCTGCAGCTTCGAGAACAGATAAACCACTCAACTGTTCAACAATTTTTTCTAAATCAGCCATTTCAAAAACTCCTTCTAAGTTTATATTTTTTCTGTTTGTACCGGATCTGATCCGGTTGAATCAATATCTGATCAGGCAGCCAGCGGTTCCTTTTCAGAATATGCCTTGAGCACTGCGGCCAGGGAGCGAGCAGGTTCGGCCAAGGTGCGCACGAGCATGGACGCGGGAGCCTGGAGTACACCTAAAAGCGTGGCGCGCATTACAGGCAGTGACGGCAGGGCAGCCAGAGCTTTCACTTGAGCATCAGTGATCACTTCTTTGCCCAGGAAACCGCCTTTGATCCGGCGTGTTTCGCTTCCTTTGATAAAATCAGTGAAAGTCTTCGCCAGAGCTGGGGGGTCATTGTACGCGAATCCGACCAGGGAAGTTCCTTCAAAGATATCCGGAACAGGGTATCCCTGTGATTTGAGCGCATTAGTGAAAAGTGTGTTTTTCACCAGATGTATCTCGTTGCCATTCTCACGTGCTTTCGCGCGGAAGGCATCCACTTCTTTCATGGTCATCTTTGTATAATCCAGCACATAAACCGCCTGGCTGTCTGATAACCACTTTTCATAGTGGGCTGTCATATCGCCCTTTTGTTTCTTTGTAAAGGCCAATGAAATCTACCTCCTTCCTTGTCAAGATAAAATAATCAGTCTTTGTCCGGTTTTGCCGCACAAAGACTGATTCTTATTCCCCAGGTGGGGAGTCAAACGCTGAATCTTGTCTTCACCTCGGCAGGATATTAAGCCCTTTCGGACACCGGCTTTCTTTGGTGATCGCTGGATGATCCATCCAACGGGTTGAATTATACCACTATTTGTCCTGTGGAATATTCAAAGCCTGCAATGGATCAATTTTGATGCCAGGACCCATTGTAGATGCCACAGTGATTCTTTTTACATAAGTACCCTTCGCGCCGGATGGCTTGGCTTTCTTGACCGCTTCCATCAGGGAAGTAAAGTTCTCGAATAGCTGAACCGGTTCAAAGGATGCCTTACCGATCGGGACGTGAATATTGGCGGTTTTATCAAGCCTGAATTCAACACGCCCGGCTTTGGCTTCGTTGATCACGCGGGGTAGATCATCCACCTGGCATACCGTACCGGCTTTGGGATTCGGCATCAATGACCGAGGACCCAGAACACGTCCCAGGCGGCCAACCTTGCCCATCATGTCCGGAGTGGCAATCGCCACATCAAAATCTGTCCAACCGGCGGCGATCTTGTTGATCATTTCATCGCTGTCAGCCACAAAATCAGCTCCGCCTTCTGTGGCTTTGGTCGCGCCTTCGCCCTGTGCAAACACAAGGACGCGTACGGTTTTTCCAAGGCCATGCGGCAGCACGCAAACATCACGCACCTGCTGGTCAGCCTGGCGGGGATCAAGCCCCATGCGCATGTGAACTTCAATGGTTGAATCAAACTTGGTAACAGCAGTCTCTTTGGCCAGCGTTACCGCGGCAAGCGGCTCGTATGAGGTATCCTTGTCTACCTTGCCGAGCGCTTCCAGATATTTCTTTCCGTGTTTCGCCATTTTTTCTCCTTCGTGGTGCAAGCGGACGCGTTAGCGCCCTCCCACAAACTAGTTCTCTACGATGGTAATACCCATGTTGCGGGCAGTGCCTTCGATTTGGCGCATCGCGCCTTCGATATCCAGTGCGTTCATGTCTTTCATCTTGATCTCAGCGATCTCGCGGACCTGTGAACGGGTAACCTTGCCAACCTTTTCGCGGTTGGGCACTTTGGATCCGCTCTCTACGCCGGCTGCTCTCTTCAATAATTCGGAGGCAGGGGGAGATTTCAGGATGAATGTGAATGAGCCGTCGGTATAGACGGTGATCTCTGCCGGAACGATCTCGCCCACGCGGTTCTGGGTGCGGGCATTGTATTCCTTGCAGAAAGCCATAATATTGATACCGTGCCCGGCGAGGGCAGGACCAATTGGGGGCGCAGGATTGGCTTTTCCAGCCTTGATCTGCAGACGTACGATTGCTTTAAATTTCTTTGCCACTTTTTTTCTCCTTGGTGGTTATAACGGGTGATATTGGGGAGCACCCTCCCACAAACAGGCCTCTGGCCTGGTTATGCCTTTTCTACCTGCAGGAAGTCTAACTCCACAGGGGTTTCACGACCAAAGAAGTTCACCATTACGCGAACCTTGGTCTTTTCCATATCGATTTCCGAGACCATGCCACGAAAATCATTGAATGGTCCATCCACGATGCGTACGCGTTCGCCGATCTTGAAGGTTACCTTGACCAGTGGTGCTTCCGCTTCCATACGGCGCAGGATCTGCTGTACTTCCTCCGGGCGCAATGGCGTAGGATCGTTACCCATACCCACAAAACCGGTCACACCGGGTGTGTTGCGCACCACGTACCACGATTCCTCGCTCAGGATCATATTGACCAGTACGTAACCCGGAAAGACATGGCGCTCAACGGTGCGGCGTTTGCCATCACGCACTTCGATCTCTTCCTGGGTCGGAATGACAACATCGAAGATCCTGTCCTTCATCCCCATTGTCTCGATGCGCTGCTCCAGGTTGTAGCGAACCTTGTTCTCATACCCCGAATAGCAATGAACCACGTACCAGGCACGCTCTGTGCCACCGTCGGCCGGGAGACTGGCAGGGGCTTCCTCTTCTGAGGATGTTTCCCCGGAAGTCGGGACGTCTTCAAAGCTCTCGGCAGGAGCTGCGTCTGACTGGCTTGAAGAGGCACCCTCTTCAGGCAGTGTTTCTTCCAACTCATCCTGTTTGAAATCGTCCAGCTCGTCCATAAACACCAAACCTTAAAGTGCCGGGTTGATTAACCCAACACAAATCCGATTAACTTGGTAAAGAGAAAGTCAAGCCCGCCAAGCAAAGCACCCATGATAAGCATGACCAGGATCACAATTTTGGTCAGCCGCATGGCTTCACGTGGAGTCGGCCAGGTAACTTTGCGCAGTTCGCCGACGGTTTCACGCCACCAGCGTTTGATGCGATTCTCTTTTTTTGGCTTAAGGCTCTTTTCCGCCATGGGCAACTCCTCGTCTTTAGGTTGAAACGCCGCCAGTCAGACGGCGATCGTTCTCAAATTGCTTGGCAGGCCAGGCAGGAATCGAACCCGCAACCTCCTGTTTTGGAGACAGGCACTCTGCCAAATTGAGCTACTGGCCTGTATACCGGCAGGGTGTTCATCACACCCTGCCTGGTTACAACCTACTTTGTCTCGCGGTGATTGGTGTGTTTTTTACACCGCGGGCAGTACTTTTTCAATTCCATCCGGGTCGGATCGTTGCGGCGGTTCTTCTCGGATGTGTAATTACGTTCCTTGCATTCGTCACAGGCGAATGTGATGACAGGTCGGACATCTTTCTTTTTTGAAGCCATGGCTTATCTTTGCAGCCAGTGTTCCGGCTGACGCTCCTTTTGCACTATGCAATAATCTTAGTGATCACACCGGCGCCAACCGTCAGACCACCTTCTCGAATGGCGAACTTGCTTCCCTGCTCCAACGCAACCGGGATGATCAGGTCACATTCCATGGCAATATCATCACCAGGCATAACCATCTCAACACCTTCCGGCAGCTTTACCGCTCCCGTCACATCCATCGTGCGGATGTAGAACTGCGGCCGATATCCACTGAAGAACGGCTTGTGGCGTCCACCTTCTTCACGCTTCAGAATATATACTTGCGCCATGAATTTGGTGTGCGGGGTGATGCTGCCCGGCTTGGCCACGACCATGCCGCGCTCTACGTCAGTCCGCTCAATGCCTCTCAACAGCAAGCCCAGGTTGTCTCCAGCCTGTCCCTCGTCCAACAACTTGTGGAACATTTCCACTCCCGTGCAGACCGAGTTCATGCTCTTCTCGCGTAAACCCACGATCTCCACCGGCTCGCCCACTTTGATCTTGCCGCGATCCACACGCCCCGTCACTACCGTGCCGCGTCCCTTGATCGAGAACACGTCTTCCACCGGCATCATGAACGGTTTGTCGGTCGCACGCGGAGGCTCGGGGATGTATTCATCCACCACCCGCAGCAGTTCCTTGATACTCGCGTATTCAGGCGCTTCCGGGTCCGTGCTCGTGCTGTCCAATGCTTCCTTGGCACTGCCCCGTACGATCGGGGTCGTGTCGCCCGGGAAGCCATATCCGTTCAGCATCTCGCGCAGTTCCATCTCAACCAGTTCCAACAACTCGGGGTCATTCATCTGGTCGATCTTGTTCAAATACACCACGATGCTCGGCACTTCCACCTGGCGCGCCAACAGCACGTG
>DIWL01000062.1:0-9309 GCA_002428455.1 Anaerolineaceae bacterium UBA6107
AACGCGCACCACGCCGTCCAAATTGCCGCTCCAACAGATCAACCGATAAGTGGATCATGGTTGGCCTGCCGTGCGGACAGGTTCGTGGAGCAGAACACGATTCAAGATCACGCAGCAAAGCCTGTTGTTCTTCGGCAGAGAGGACCGCTCCGCCTTTTACAGCCATCCGTTTACAAATCCTGGCAATCAGCTTCTCCTCCAGCAAGCCCTGTAAGGGAGTCTCATCCTCTTCAAAGTCTTCAACAACGCTTCTAATGGCAGCCTGAGGATCCTTCTGGGCAAATACAGCTGGAATGGCAACCAGTCGGAACGTGTTCACCCCGAATTCTTCGAGTTGGAAACCAATCTGCTGCATGACCGGAAGATTTTCCTGCAGCAGCCTTGCGGATTGAGGAGGCAACTGGATGATGAGCGGCTCGAGCAACGATTGGGCAGGAATGTTACCCTTCATCGCCAACATTTTTTCGAACAATACCCTCTCATGAGCAGCGTGCTGATCGATCAGGTAAAGGCCATCCGGACCTTCTGCGACCAGGTAGGTGGCACCAATCTGTCCGATCAGGCGTAGAATGGGGATCCCATGTACCAACGGTGTTGCAGACGGGCTCTCCTCCACATTTTCCGGCTGATCGAATCCAGCAGTTTGCTCCCCCGGGCTTTGACGATAAGCGTTTTGATCCCAGGATAGACCAGAATTGCCCGAGTACGTGTGCCCGGTTCCTGTATGCCAGTAGGTTGGTGTCATTTGAGGCACCGGAGAATAGGACATTATCGCGCGTCTCACAGCTCGCTGAACCGAAGTAAAAATCTCATCAGGCTGTCTAAAACGGACCTCCGCCTTGGCCGGGTGGACATTCACATCAACATCCTCCGGGGTCATTTTCAGGAAAAGTACCGCCATAGGGTAACGCCCCACCATCAGGAAGGATTGGTATGCTTTCATCAGTGCCGTGATCAATGCAGTGTCCTGAACCCACCTTCCATTCACAAAAAAGGTGATGTCTTTGCGGTTGGATCTGTTGATGGAGATAGGGCTGATGAAACCATCTATACGCATCCCATCCTCTTCAAATACAACCTCAAGCAACTGCCGTGCAAGTTCAACGCCGTGCAGTTGTGCCAGGATCGCCCTGCGGTCGCCATCACCCGCAGTTTGTAATACCGGTTTTCCATCCTCAGATAGATGGATCGATTTTTCGGGATAAGCTAGCGCATAACGGGTAACCAGGCCATCGATCTGCTGCTTTTCCGTGAGGTCTCGCTTGAGAAACTTCAGCCGGGCTGGTGTATTGTAGAAAAGATCCCGCACCTGGATGAACGTTCCAGGAATTCCTCCTGCCGGGTCAAGGGATAAGATTTTGCCACCCTCAACCACAATTTTCGCACCGGTAGGTTGATCTGGTTGCCTGGATTGAATGATCATCCGCGATACCGAACCAATGGATGCCAGTGCTTCACCTCTGAAACCCAGCGTCCGAATGTGAAACAGCTCATCGGCTGAGCGTAGTTTGCTGGTGGCATGCCGGGCAACCGCCAGGGGAAGTTCTTCCATTGGAATGCCTGCCCCGTTATCGCTTACTTCGATCAGCTTGCGACCGGCTTCTTCTATTCGTATTGTGATGCGATCTGCACCAGCGTCGATGGCATTTTCGAGCAACTCTTTGACCACAGAAGCAGGTCTCTCGACCACCTCGCCAGCAGCGATCTGTGAAGCCACTTCATCAGAAAGAATATTAATGGACATGCTGTAAATTATATCCTACCGTCTTTTCAAGGTGTAAAACAAAGGTGTAAAACAACCTTCTGGTGAAAAATTTAAGGGTATACTAATCGCTATGAGTTTTGAGGCAATGTTCTTTGATCTGGACGATACTCTGTATCCTTCGACTACCGGTATCTGGCAGGCGATCGGCGACCGGATGGACACATACATCACACATCAATTAGACATCGCCCCGGAAAAAGTAAAATCATTGCGCGAATCACTCTTTCACGAATACGGCACCACCCTGCGCGGGTTGAGCTCTCTTTACGGGATCAACGAGGAATATTTCCTCGATTATGTGCATGATGTCCCGCTCGACCGTTATCTACAGCGGGATGATGCGCTCATCGAGACCATGGCAATGTACAAGGAACGCAAACTCATCTTCACCAATGCCAGCCAGAGGCATGCGGAACGCGTGTTATCCATTCTAGGTTTGGAGGGTGTTTTTGACGGGATCATCGATATTTTGCAGATCACACCTTACTGCAAACCCTTACCAGAAGCCTATCAAAAAGCATTGAAGCTCAGCTGCATCGAGAACCCCGGAAATTGCGTTGTTATCGATGACTCGGAACGAAATTTAAAAACTGCCAGTGAAATGGGTTTCTTTACCATCCAGGTGGGCACGCAGATCCGCTCACCATTTGCAGATGCCGCCATTCTCACAATAGCTGATCTGCCTGACGTGATCCCAGCGAATGGCTGGCATGTAGAGAGTAATGTGTAATGGGTAACCAGATCCCTCCTCTCGGATGGTTCCTGATCATCCTCCTCATTTTGCTGATCATCTCTCTCTACGTAGGCCTGTATTCACAAATGAAGGACAAAGGAACAAATAAGAAACAGGGTTGGGTTTCCTCGATTCAATCAGCAGGAAAATTACTCAAAGATCCATTCTGGTATGAAAACTCAAAATTTCAGGAATTGGCAAATAATGTCGAAAAAATCCAACAAAAATCCGGCACAGAAACAAAGCCAAATACTGGTAGCATAGAAGCGGGAGATCTCAAGTGAATAACAATCACACTCTTAGAAATATCATCTTCGTCTTTGTCTCAGTTGTTCTCCTGGCTGGATCCTTTGCCGGGGGTCTTGTTGCCGGCTGGTTACTACCATCGTCCTCAACGGTTGAAACCATTTCGCCAATCGAAAAACCTGTAATTAATACACCAATTCCACCGTCTTCCACGAGCACAGGCAACCCTACCCTGGATCGATTATTTGAACCATTCTGGGAAGCCTGGGAGATCGTACACGACCAATTTGTGGATCAACCCGTTGATGATCTCAAGTTGATGCAAGGGGCTATACGCGGAATGCTCGACTCGCTGGGTGACCAGCATACCGGTTACATGACCCCTGAAGAGTATGATCAGGCGACCATGCCGCTAGACGGTTCTTACACAGGCATCGGTGCGTGGGTTGATTCGAGTGGAGAATTTCTCACCATTATCAGCCCGATGAAAGGTTCACCGGCTGAAAAAGCCGGTTTGAAACCGGGAGATGAGATCATCGCGGTGGATGGAAAAGATATTACAAATGTCGATCCCAGCATCGTACTTCAATCTGTGCTTGGACCGGAGGGAACAACTGTTGTTCTCACCGTTCAACGCTCAGATCCTGCAGAAGTGCTGGATTTCACTATTGTGCGCGAACGGATCACCATTCCCAGCATTGAAAGCAAAATGCTGGAGGAAAATATTGGCTACATCGCACTGGTTACCTTCGGTGAAGACAGCGCAGAGGATATGAAAGTTGCATTGGACGAACTACTTGCACAGGATCCACGGGGATTGATCTTTGACTTACGGGACAACTCTGGCGGGTATGTGGATACTGCGATCGAGATCATTTCACAATTCATCCCCTCCGGTACGGTCATGATCGAAAAACTTGGTACCGGAGAAGAAATCCCCTTTGACGCCATTCCCGGTGGAATTGCTACTGAAATACCCCTGGTTGTACTGGTAAACGGTGGTTCAGCGTCTGCATCTGAGATTGCCGCCGGCGCCATACAGGACTATGAACGCGGTTTGATTGTGGGTACCACCACTTATGGCAAAGGTTCAGTGCAAAACTGGGTACCGCTGGATGGCGAGCAGGGAGCTGTTAAGGTCACCATTGCCCGCTGGTTAACTCCGAAGGGTCGGCAAATTCACGAGGTGGGGCTTACCCCTGATTACGTGGTTGAGTTGACGGAAGAAGATTACGAAGCGGGATTGGACCCACAGTTGGACAAAGCCATAGAGCTTTTGGTGAATGGGCAATGAGTATCCGAACAGAGCAATATAGGACTTCAAATTGACAAAAAAACCTTCCAAGGGGTATAATCCATGGTCGCAAATAACCATACATAAGAGAGAAAACGATGGACATGACCGTTGAACCGCAAGTAGAAAACAAAATTGAACCCAAAATGTTATTCAAAGCCAGGGTGATGAAAGTCAGCCTTGCTGGAGCGGTCCTGGATATCGGCATCGGGAAGCCTGCTCTGCTACATGTTTCGCAGATTGTTGCACCAGAAGACACACAAAACAAGAAAGTGGATGAGATCCTCAAGGTTGATGACGAGATCGAAGTCTGGGTGAAAAAGATCACCCGAAGAGACGGCGAGCAACGCATCGAAATGACCATGATCAAGCCCCTCGACATGGAATGGCGCGAGATTAAAGTGGGCGAAACTGTCAAAGGAAAAGTAGTCAGACTGGAAAAGTTCGGCGCTTTTGTTGAAATCGGCGCGGAAAGACCGGGTCTGGTTCACATCAGCGAGATGGCACACGGTTACGTCAAGGTACCGTCAGATGTTGTCAAAGAGGGTGATGAGATTGAAGCTCAGATCATAGACGTCAATCGACGCAAAAAGCAGATCAAATTGAGCATGAAAGCCATTCAACCAGAACCCGAGAAAGAGGTTGAGGAAAAAACCGTCACAAATTCAGCTCCTGTTTACTCAGCTCCCAGTGGTGCTCCCAAACGTGAGCGCAAGCCAGGCCGCAAACCGCGTAAATCTTTTGAAGAGGATAATTCAGCACTGTTGGAATCCATAAACGAGACTACAGAGCCTGAGCCTACGTCGATGGAATTGGCGATGCGCGCAGCGATGGAAAAAGCCAAGGACCGCAAGCAAAAGCAGGAAACCCGCAAGAGCAAAGCAAGCTCCGCGGAACAGGAAGAGATCCTCGCACGCACGCTTGAAAACAAAGTACAAACCAACTAGATTCGAAAAACCATCCCAAAAGGATGGTTTTTCTTTATCACTCGTGCATTGATATGATAAACTTTTAATGTAGCAGGATTAATGATGGGCGAATCTTCTATAACAAAGACTTGAAATACTATCGAGGAGGACAAGGATAAACTGCCCTCCTCGTCGCTTAAACCAGGACCAAACAGGAGAACAAGAATGAACACCAAATACATATTCATTACAGGTGGTGTTGTCAGTTCGGTTGGTAAAGGTGTTACCGCTGCAGCGATCGGTCGCATTTTAAAAAATCGGGGGTTTAAAATCGCGGTTCAGAAGTTGGACCCGTACATCAATGTAGATCCCGGCACAATGAGCCCTTACCAGCATGGTGAAGTGTTCGTTCTCGATGACGGTGCAGAAACCGATCTCGACCTGGGACATTATGAACGGTTTATTGATATTCGCCTCAACCGCGTGTGTAATATCACCACAGGGCAGGTTTACGCCGAGGTGATTGCCAAGGAACGTCGTGGTGATTACCTGGGAGGTACGATCCAGGTCATCCCGCACATCACGAATGAGATCAAACGGCGCATCGGCCTGGTGGCGAAATCAACCGGCGCAGAGATCGTAATCGTTGAAGTAGGCGGAACGGTCGGTGACATCGAAGGTTTACCTTTCCTTGAAGCACTCCGCCAATTGCGGAGCGATCTTGGCCGTGATAACACCGTTTATATCCATGTCACCTGGTTACCCTATATTGGGGCTACTGACGAGATCAAAACCAAGCCAACTCAGCATTCTGTGGCGGAGCTGCGTTCCATTGGCATCACGCCTGATATGATCGTAGCCCGCAGCGACAAGCCCATAAAGGAAAACTTGCGTGAAAAGATCGCTCAATTCTGCGATGTGGAAAAACGCGCGGTGATTCCGATGGCTACAGCATCCATCCTGTATGAGATCCCGCTTTTGCTGGAAAAGGAAAACGTAGCAGAATACCTGATGGAAAGATTGAACCTGCAACCAAAAGCCAAACCGGATTGGAGTGGATGGGAAACACTGGTCAGCGAAACCAGGCGTAAAAAACCAAAAGTATCCGTCGCCCTGGTTGGTAAATATGTTGAACTTCACGATGCATACATCAGTGTACGTGAAGCGTTGAAACACGCAGCCTTATTTCTCGGTCTTGAACTGGATCTAAAATGGGTGCACTCTACTGACCTGGAGAAAGGCAAGAGCCTGGATACGCTTGAAAGGGTCAGCGGTATCATCGTTCCGGGTGGGTTCGGCAGCCGCGGGATAGAAGGAAAGATCATCGCTGTGAAACATGCACGTGAGAAAATGATACCATATTTCGGACTTTGCCTGGGAATGCAGCTGATGGTGGTGGAGTTTGGCCGGCACGTGTTACAAACTGACCAGGTCAACTCATCTGAGTTCGACATTGCTACTGAGCACCCCGTCATCGACCTGATGCCCGATCAGCAGAATATTAAAGATATGGGCGGCACCATGCGCCTGGGATTGTACCCCTGCATACTGCAATCCGGATCCATTGCATCCCGAGCATATGGCGTTAAGAAAGTGGAAGAACGTCACCGCCATCGTTTTGAATTCAACAACAAATACCGAGAGCAGTTTGCTCAAAGAGGAATGATTTACTCAGGACTATCTCCAGATAAGAACCTGGTGGAAATCGTCGAACTCAAAGATCATCCCTTTATGCTGGGAACACAATTTCACCCGGAGTTCCTCTCACGCCCCACCCGTCCGCATCCGCTTTTCCTCGCTTTTATGCGTGCCGCAGCTGAAAAAGCCGGCGTAGAATATATGGATCCTCCGTTGTTGTATACACAGAAGTAAAAGCCATTCCAACCCGAATAACCACCTCCCTTTATCTTGATAGGGAGGTGTTCTTTTTCTTCGAGCAAGCAGGTCACCTCTACTATTTCCCGAAAAATTCGGTATACTTACAGCCGTCAGTCATAGATAATTGCCTGGAAGAATAATCCGTTTTGAAAGGGAAAATGATATGGAAATCGCAGTTGTTGAAGCACTCGAAGTACTGGATTCACGCGGCAACCCGACCATCGAGGTGAGGGTGATTTTGGAAGATGGATCAGAAGGATCAGCCATCGTCCCATCCGGCGCATCTACCGGTATTCACGAAGCCTTGGAGATGCGTGACGGTGATAAACAGCGTTATAACGGTAAGGGTGTATTGAACGCAGTTGAGCACGTCAACGGCGAGATCTCGGAAAACCTGGTCTGGTGGGATGCCACTGATCAAAAAGCCATTGACCAGATGCTGATTGAACTGGACGGCACCCCGAATAAATCCCGTCTTGGCGCCAATGCCATCCTGGGAACCAGCCTGGCCGTGGCAAAAGCAGCTGCCAATTCATTCGGCCTGCCGCTTTACCGGTACATTGGTGGTGTGTATGCCCATGTTCTACCGGTTCCGATGATGAACATCCTGAATGGCGGTGCGCATACCGGCTGGCAATCGACTGATGCCCAGGAATTCATGGTCATGCCTTTGGGTGCTCCTAGTTTCGCTGAAGGTTTACGCTGGGGTGCTGAGATCTACCATGCACTGAAAGGTGTCCTTAAAGCACGCGGATACGTAACCCTGGTGGGTGATGAAGGTGGTTACGCTCCTCCTTTGAAAGCCAATAATGAAGCCGTCGAAGTCATCCTTGAGGCGATCGAAAAGGCAGGGTTCAAAGCCGGCACTGATGTGGCGATCGCCCTGGATCCCGCTGCGTCCGAGTTTTTCGATGAAGAAACCAGAACTTACAACCTGCGCAAGGAAGGGCGAAAATTGACTGGTGAACAGATGGTGGAATTCTGGATCAACTGGATCAACCAGTACCCCATCGTGTCGCTGGAAGATGGCCTTGCCCAGGATGACTGGGATTCCTGGAAGTTACTGACCAAAGAGATCGGTCACAAGGTGCAGATCGTGGGTGACGACCTGCTGGTCACCAACACAGAACGCGTTCGCCGGGCGATCAAGGAAGAAGCCTGCAACGCGCTGCTGGTCAAAGTAAACCAGATCGGTTCACTTACTGAAACAATCGAAGCGGTTGAAACCTGCCACCGCAATGGCTGGCGGGCAGTTACTTCCCACCGTTCCGGTGAGACCGAAGACTCCACCATCGCTGACCTGGCTGTGGCACTAAATACCGGGCAGATCAAGACCGGCGCTCCCGCACGCTCTGATCGCGTAGCAAAGTACAACCAATTGTTGCGCATCGAAGCAGAATTGGGAGAAACCGCCGCTTATGCCGGCTGGTCAGCGTTGAAAAACCACCAGTAAATTATCAGTCACTAAAAGACAGCGGCCAAACCGCTGTCTTTTAGTATTAAACCCTCAATGTAATGCTGCCCTTATCATAGTCAAATCAATGCATGTGTGGTAAAAATCAATTCAAGGTAGAAGACAAAGCAAATTCACGGCAGAATCGAGGTAATGATGTTTGACAGGTTTGCCAGAATATATGCCAGGGGTAAATATCCCAGTTTTTCTCAGGAAATGGCTTCAATCCTCCCATCAATTATGAAAAAATATAAAATTCCGGCTAATGGGAACCGTTCAATGCTGGATGTAGCCTGCGGGGAAGGCAGTTTTTCAGTGGAGATGGCAAAAAAAGGCTGGACGGTTACGGGCGTTGATCTTTCTGATGAAATGCTGCGGCTGGCAAAACATCGCGCCAAACAGGAGAACGTCCAGGTTACTTATGTCAAACAGGACATGCGCTTTATCGATTACCAGAACGAGTTCGACATGGTCACCTGCTGGTTTGACAGTCTGAATTTTCTGACCACACAAGATGATCTGCAATCCGCCTTTAATAGTATCGCCCGTTCGTTAAAACCCAACGGATGGTTTCTGTTCGACATGAACACGATCTATGGTCTGGCCGTGACCTGGCAAAAGGAACGCAGTTGCATTCAACAGGAAACCACCGATCTGCTGGAATTACACTGCGCTAAGTTTGATTTCGAGAAAAACCTGGCACACTTACGCATTACCTGGTTTATCAAGGCAGGTGCCTTGTGGGAGAGGTTTGAAGAGAATTTTATTGAGCGTGCTTTTTCGGTCGAGGAGATCGAATCCAGTCTGGAATATGCCGGATTACATGTAGTTGAAAAAGCCGGCAGCCTGAACCCTATCAGTCCGCTCACCAGCACGTCAAACCGGGCGTGGTTCCTGACTCGCAAATAACACTTACTTCAGCATCTGATTGACTTTGTTCCAGATTTGATCAAACATCTCCTGGGTCAACCTGCCGGTTTGGGTGTTCTGCCGGCTGGGATGATAAGAGCCCAGGATCCAGGGTTTTTCACC
>DIWL01000062.1:9386-18575 GCA_002428455.1 Anaerolineaceae bacterium UBA6107
CGATCTCACCAGGAGTTGGTTTATTATCAGGTGGAACACAACGGCAAACAGCGCTGATAAAGATTTGTTTCAGCGCCAGACCATCCTCAATGGATCGCGCTTGCGGTTGGTTGGCAAATCCAGCGCGATGCAATGCCGGGTACAGGAAATTACCGGAATCATCACCAGTGAACATGCGCCCGGTGCGGTTTGAGCCGTGGGCGCCGGGTGCCAGCCCCAATACCAGGACCCTTGCAGCTGGATCACCAAAGCCCGGAACAGGTTTAGCCCAATAATCCTCATCACAAAAAGCGCGGCGTTTCACCACACCGACTTTTTCACGCCACTCCACCAGGCGCGGGCATTCCCGGCAGGCGATTATTTCCTTCTCCAGATCCTCAAGTGAGTTAAATTCCGCCATTAGTTACCTACAAGATCAACATCGCGTCGCCGAACGAGTAGAAACGATACCCACGTTCAATCGCCGAATTATAGGATGCCAGGACTTGCTCCCGCCCCGCGAAGGCGCTCACCAGCATCAGGAGTGTGGATCGCGGCAAGTGAAAATTGGTGATCATGGCATCAATGATCTTGAAGTCATATCCCGGCAGGATGAAAAGACCGGTTTGTCCGCTAATGGGTACCACTCTATCGATCGTACCACTTCCCACAGCTGCAGATTCCAGTGTGCGCACGCTGGTAGTACCTACGGCAATCACGCGTCCTCCGGTTGCCTTGGTGTTGTTTATGAGATCAGCAGTTAGCTCATCAAGTTCACACCATTCCGTGTGAATGCGGTGTTCAAGGGGATCCTCCTCAGTGACCGGGGCAAAAGTGTCCAATCCAACATGCAACGTCACTCTGGCGAATTTGATCCCCTTTTCCTCCAGTTTTTCGATCAGCCAGGGGGTAAAATGCAATCCGGCGGTCGGTGCTGCTGCAGAACCCGTAACACTGGCGTAAACTGTCTGATAACGTTCCGGATCCAGCAATTTTTCATGGATGTAGGGAGGCAGGGGCATCTGACCGATGTACGGAAGAAGTTGATCCACTGGCTGAAGAAAGCGGATAATGCGCTGGGTTCCCTCAAGTTCTTCAATGATCTCAACTTCAGGTCCGCCTTCCAAATTGACAATCACACCTTTTCGTAATCCTTTGCCACCCACCAGAGCTTCCCAAACCCCAATTTCAAGCTGTTTCAAGAGAAGCAGTTCGATTCTTCCGCCGGTCTTTTTTCGAGCAAACAGGCGGGCCGGGATGACCCGCGTCTGGTTGATCACCAGCAGGTCTCCCTCACGCAGGTACATGCCTACTTGGTGAAACACGCTATCTGTAAGGGAATTTTCCTTACGGTTTATGACCATAAGGCGTGAATTGTGGCGGGGTTCAAGCGGCGTTTGAGCGATACACTCAAGCGGAAGATGGTAGTCAAAATCAGCAGTTTGCATACTCAGGGAATCAATCGCGGCTGGTTTTCTTTGGGATTGTTCGCAATGTGTAAATGATCATACGCAAGGGGTGTCGCGACCCTACCCTGCGGGGTACGATCGATGTATCCCAGTTGTAGAAGGTACGGTTCCACTACATCCATGATGGTGTCGGCTTCTTCGCTGATCGAGGCAGCGATCGTGGCCAGGCCGACTGGTCCGCCGCCGTATTTTTCAATAATCGTCAGTAAAACCCTTCGGTCAACTTCATCCAAACCCATTTCGTCCACTGCCAGAAGGTCCAAAGCCTGGATGGCAGAATCACGGGTGATGATGCCATTCGATTTTACCTGGGTGAAATCACGCACACGCCTGAGCAACCGTAAGGCGACGCGTGGAGTGCCTCTTGCACGGCGTGCGATCTCCTCAACGCCAGTCTCGTCAGCCGTAACGGTCATCAAGCCTGCTGCGCGCCTGACGATCTCCTGCATGGCTGGCTGATCATAATAGTCGAGGCGGTACACCGCGCCAAAACGCGCCCGTAACGGGGCGGTGACCAAAGCCAGGCGGGTTGTGGCACCGATCGTGGTAAAACGCGGCAATTTTAAGCGGAGTGAACGGGCTGATGGTCCCTTGCCAATGATGATGTCGAGGGAAAAATCTTCCATGGCGGGATACAGCACTTCCTCGATCGAGCGACCCAATCGATGGATCTCGTCGATGAAGAGGATATCTCCTTCGCGCAGGTTGGTAAGGATGGCAGCCAGGTCTCCGGTGCGTTCAATGGCCGGCCCGGAGGTGATTTTGATGTTTACACCCATTTCGTTCGCCAGGATGTACGCCAAGGTAGTCTTGCCCAACCCCGGAGGACCATAGAAAAGTACATGGTCCAGGCATTCTTTGCGTCCCTTGGCAGCTGCGATGAGGATTTCCAGGTTCTTGCGAACCTGATCCTGACCGATCAACTCATTAAGGCTAGCCGGGCGAAGCGAAAGGTCCATCCGGTCATCCGGTTTACGGTTTGGGCTCATCACGCGATCATCATTTGCCATAGTCCCCATTATACACTTTCAGGGCGAATTATTGTTCTACGTGTTATGTTCTACGTGTTAAACGAACGAATCCGGATTTCTAATACCCATCGAGCGATTAACGCTATAATAAAAAAAACCTAAGGAGCCGTTATGTCCAACGTTTTTGTTTCTCCTCACCCATTGGTGGCACATAAACTGGCCAAGCTGCGCGATAAGAACACTGAACCCAAGAAGTTTCGCGAACTTGTGCGCGAGATTGCCGGTTTACTGGCTTATGAAGCCACCTCAGACCTTTTAACTGAAGAAGTGGATGTGACCACACCGCTGGCTGTTACCCGGTGCCGTGTACTGCGCGAAAAGGTGGGACTGGTACCTATTTTGAGGTCAGGATTGGGAATGGTGGAGGGATTCTGGGAACTTATGCCAAGTGCCGAAGTCTGGCATATCGGACTCTACCGCGACGAAAACACTTTAAAACCGGTAGAGTACTACAACAAACTACCGACTGAACCAACAGTGTCAGTTTGCCTGATCCTGGACCCGATGCTGGCTACCGGTGGGTCTGCCACGGCAACCGTTGATGTACTCAAACGTTGGGGAGTGAAAAAGATTAAGTTTGTTGGGGTGATCGGCGCGCCCGAAGGGATTGCAGCGATGACATCCGCCCACCCGGAGGTGCCAATTTACCTGGCAGCCGTGGATGAGAGACTGAATGAGGTAGGTTATATCCTGCCCGGCCTGGGTGATGCCGGTGACCGGCAGTTTGGCACTGCGTAAATCAAATAGACCCGGGGAAATCCCGGGTCTTTAGTATCAATTAGGGACGTGCAGCTTCCACAATCTTAATAAATTCTTCCACCTTGAGGCTTGCCCCTCCAACCAGCGCGCCATCAATTTCGGGCTGCATGAAATACTCCACGGCATTGCTCCCATTAACAGAACCGCCGTAAAGAATGCGCAGGTTCTGCGCCAGGCCGGAACCAAACAGTTGTGCCAGTGCCGGCCTGATGTGATCGCGCAACACTGCATTTGCGCCTTCAGCGGTAGCAGCCTTACCTGTACCAATCGCCCATACCGGTTCATACGCGACCACGATCAGTGAGGCGGCAGTGGGTTCAATACTATTAAGTCCCTCAAGCACCTGGCGGGTAACAACCGCGTTCGTCTGTCCGGATTCGTATTCCTCCAGAGTCTCACCGATGCATACGATCGGCACAAGTCCCAACGCCAGGGCGGCTTTGAGCTTTTTGTTTACAGTCTCATCTGTCTCGCCAAAATTCGCTCTTCGTTCAGAATGTCCGATAATGACATAATCGCAAAATTCTCGCACCATCTGTGGAGAAACCTCACCGGTATAAGCACCGGATTCAGCCCAGTGCATGTTCTGAGCACCGATACCCACTCCGGTTCCAGTGAGTTGCGCAGACAGAATCATCAACGAGGTGAAGGGCGGGCAGAGGACCCGTTCAACTTCCGGCACCTGCTGTAAACCGGGTAATAACTGTTGAACCAGTGCACTCGCTTGTTCCACGTTCTTGTTCATCTTCCAATTACCTGCTACAAAAGGTTTTCTCATATTCACCTCGTTCGATCGTGATTTTTTCGCAGCTTGATGACCGCGACAGTTGGATAATCTATGCCGGTAATTATAAGACTTTTTTTCCGTTATTGACGACGCGCTGTGTACAGGGTATGATGAAGCGCACAGGCCGGCCAGATGGTCGCGGCGTTGAGCAATCAGCGTCGAGGAAAGTCCGCACTCCACAGGGCAGGTCACCGGGTAACACCCGGGGCGGGGATCTTTCGGGAGAACCTGCCGGACAGGGCCACAGAAACATACCGCCCGCAAGGGCAAGGGTGAAAAGGTGGTGCAAGAGACCACCGGCGCCGTAGTAATGCGGCGGCCAGGCAACCCCTGACTGGAGCAAGGCCAAGCAGAGACCATGTCCGCTTCGGCGGCGGGAAACGGCCCGTTTTCTGATGAGTCTCGGGTGGGCTGCACGAGCCGGATGGTGACATCCGGACTAGAGAGATGACCATTGACCCGGAAACCGTGCTTTTAGCATACCTTCCCGGGTTACAGAATGCGGCTTATCGGCTGGCCTGTGCTAACCTCTTGATTCGCTGTTGGAAACTGCCTATCCCCCACCCATCCTGAAGAACAGGACGACTTGATCTCCATCCTGAAGGCGGCGATTGCGGGGAGCCATCACTTCATTCACAGAAACAAATAAAAACCGGGTGATATCACCCAACCTCGATTTCTGCCGGGTCAATTCCTGTAGAAGGTCCGCGACATCTGAAAAGTCCGGCATGTGAAGGATTGTGCCTGCCTCACCCGCGTATTCTTGTACTTTCCCGATAAAGGAAATGTGTACGATCATAAAGTCATTCCAAAAAACTGACGATCATTTTTGATTGAATTTTTTCTATTGTCCTGTAAAATTATACTTGACATCCGGTAGAGTAATTAGATAATCAAAAATAGACCCTGGAGGACAATATGCCATTTGGATTCACTGGTAATATCCTGCATGTCGATCTCACAAAAAGTGAATTGACCGTCGAAAATCCCCCCGAAGATTTCTACCGCACTTACCTGGGGGGAGGTGCCATGGGGCTCTACTACATTCTGAAGGGGATGAAACCTGAGACCGATCCACTTTCTCCGGAAAACATACTCACCTTCATGTGTTCCGTGGTGACCGGACTGCCTGTCTCTGGGCAGAGCCGTATCTGCGTAAACGCGAAATCTCCCATGAGCGGTGGCATTGGTGATTCGCAGGCAGGTGGTTTTTTCCCCGCGGAGGTGAAATTCGCTGGATTCGACGGCATTGTCATCACAGGAAAAGCTGACAAACCGGTTTACTTGTGGCTTCACGACGGTAAAGCCGAAATCCGGGACGCCTCTCACCTGTGGGGAAAATCAACAAAAATGGTCGACACGATGTTGAAAGACGAACTTGGTGACCCAAAGGTGCAAATCGCACAGGTTGGTCCAGCCGCGGAGAAAGGTGTGCTATTCTCCAGTATTGTCAACATGGTCAACCGAAATAATGGCCGCACCGGCATGGGAACCGTAATGGCCAGCAAGAATTTGAAAGCGGTTGCAGTCAGGGGAACAGCTAAAGTAACTGCAGCCGACTCAAAAAAGATTCTTGAGCTCGCCAGGCAGGGAGCGAAAGACGTTAAGAACAATCCTGATGTGGACGGACTCGCCGTGCATGGTACGGCCAGCGTGGTTGCTTACCAAAATGACGCGGGAACGCTACCCACCCGGAATTACACCGAAGGACAGTTCGAAGGAGTAGCGAAAATCAGCGGCGAAACAATGACCGAGACCATCCTGAAGAATAACGATACATGTTATTCCTGTGCGGTACGCTGCAAGCGCGTGGTGGAAGCAGAAAAAGATGGTTACAAGGTAGAGCCTGCTTTCGGTGGACCTGAATATGAAACCATTGGTACATTTGGCAGTTATTGCGGCATTGACGACCTGGAAGCCATCAGTTATGCAAACCAGGTTTGTAATGATTACGGGGTTGATACAATCACCTGCGGCGCCACGATCGCTTTCGCCATGGAATGTTACGAAAAAGGGATCATCACTCAACTAGAAACAGGTGGTATCGATCTCAAATTCGGCAATACGAAAGCGATGCTTACAGTGCTTGATCAGATCGTCAATAAGTCTACTCCATTCGGTGCGTTACTGTCATTGGGATCCGCCAGGGTAGCCAAACAATGGGGAGCTGAGGCTGAGAAATGCCTGATCACCGTCAAGAACCAGGAAGCCCCCGCTCACATGCCGCAAGTCAAAAAGTCTCTCGCGCTCATTTATGCGGTAAATGCATTTGGGGCTGACCACCAATCCAGCGAACACGACTGGATGTACGAAGAAGGAACGGCTGAATTGTACCTGGAGCGCCTGGCTCTGATGGGATTGACCAATCCCCCACCCGCCGGTGATTTTGGACCGGAAAAAGTAAAATTCGGCACGCTATCACACATCTTCTACAGCCTGCTTGATACCCTGACAATTTGTCAATTTGTGTGGGGACCTGCTTGGACGTTATATGGACCGGTTGAAATAGTGGAACTCGTGAAAGCCGCTACCGGCTGGGATGTGACGCTGGAGGAATTGTTACAGGCTGGTGAACGGCGTTTGAATATGATGCGGGTCTTTAACCTACGCGAAGGTTTCTCACGCAAAGACGACAAGCTACCGGCGAAATTCTTTGAGCCTTTGATGGGAGTTGGTCCCTCTGCTGGTATTGCCGTGGATAAGGAATTGCTCGAAAAAGCCATCGATCAACACTACGAGTCGATGAACTGGAGCCAGGAAGGAAAACCCAGCCAGGAGAAACTCGAAGCACTACAACTGGGTTGGCTCGCCTGATAGCGATTGTTAGTAAACACCAGAAACGGGACAATGATTTTGTCCCGTTATTTTTTAGGTGAAATGATCACGAATTAGTAAAGTATCGGCAACCTTGCTTCGGCTATCCCCGCTGCAAGCAGATGGGGCATTACGCCTACGCAAGTACATCGGTTGCCTCTAAGGGCTATGAACCCACCGGCACCTAACGCCGGTTGCGCTTCAAGCAGCGCGGTATTCTACTTCGAATAAATTTTTCTGAAAGGGTTAGCTGAACAAATTTAGTACTTGCGCCCCGCCTAAGGCGAAAAGAAGCATTTTTCCTACTTTTCCGATCCAACCAAAGATCAGGTATTTCCACAAAGGCATGCGCAATGCCCCGGCGACCATGCCAGCTATGTCGAACACCGGGTTGGGTACGAAAGCCAGCACCAGAACGGTAATCCCGCCATATTTTTTCATCCACTCGGTGACCTTGTCATACCACTTGCGGTTTTCAATCACCCCCTGCCCGCTGAAACCAGCCATGTAACCTGTGATCTCCCCCAGTGTAGCGCCAGTACCCGCGGCTAAAGCCACCAGTAAGGGGTTAAAAACCGCTCCCATCGCGGAAGTAAACAACACCCCCGGCACCGGCAATATTAGTGTGGCGTTTGCCAGAAGAGAAATCAGAAAAACGCCGGGGTAGCCCAGCGCTTCAAGTTCCTGCACCCGGTCACGATTAAGAATTAAAAAGACCGTCAGAGCGATAACTGCCAGCATGACCAGCACGCGTACGACTGTCAACTTCCAGCCGGTCAGTTTTTTCATCAATTAGCTGTTCGCTTCTTCCTTCAGCAGGGATTCGATGCGGGCGATCACCATGTCCATGGCGACCTCGTTTAATCCGCCCTCGGGGATAATCACATCAGCGTAACGTTTGGAAGGCTCAACAAAATCCAGGTGCATGGGGCGAACCGTCGAGAGATATTGTTTCACCACCATCTCGGTTGTTCTCTCGCGCTCCTCAATATCGCGTTTCAAGCGCCGTATGAACCGGATATCTGCATCAGTATCCACAAAGATCTTGACGTCGAACAACGAGCGCAGTGCCGGTTCGGTGAAAAGTAGAATGCCTTCCACCAGGATGACCCGTTTCGGTTCCACGTGGATGGTGCGCTCAGTACGATTGTGCGTGGTGAAATCGTAAATCGGGACTTCGATTGATTTCCAATTTTTTAATTCCAAAATGTGTTCCATCATCAGTCCGGATTCAAGCGAATCCGGATGGTCGAAGTTAATCTCACGGCGTTGGTTCAGGGGCAGGTCCGATAAATCACGATAATACGAATCATGCTGCAAGTAGGCAATGCGGTTCCTGCCAACCTTCTGCAAAATTAGATCTGCAGCTGTGGTCTTGCCTGAACCTGAGCCACCAGCAATTCCAATCACGAGTGGTGTTTTTTTATTGGGCATGTCATTATTATAAATGAAAGTCACTTATCAAGGCATTGAATAAGTGACGAGAATTGTTGCGAAATAATTCAGGATCAATACCGGCCGAAGTAATAAAGGAAAATCTTCAGATATTCCTGGATAGTGAGGTTCACCCCTTCGGTGGTTTTCCACCAGGTGTTTGCCTGATACCAGTGATCAGCGACAGTCCGTACCTGAATTTTGACGCCAGTATCCTGAAATATGTCGCGGAAAATGATGCGGGTACGCAAGGCGTGAAACGGATCGGTGATGACGATCAACGAATCCCACGTGCGCTCATCAGTCAGATCGCGCACCGCCTTCGCCTCATCCACCGTGTTGGAAACCGTCGCGTAGGTCGTGTAGATCTTTCCGCCTGAGATTTCTTTTTTCACTGCTTCGTTGAACAGAGCATCGCGGGCTTCTTCATTGGTGTAGGTAATGATGATGCCATCCACGTAACTGTCGCGCATCAGGAGTGCCGCCTCGGAGACACGATCACCCGTATCACCGCTAAGTGCGACCGCCATGTCTGCATTCTCCAAAGTATCAGCGGATGTGAGCAACCGTCCGATCCCGCGTAGAACAAGGGGGGAAAGGACAACCAGGAGGGCCAACGCCAGTAATATCAACCACAGGCAACCGGATTTTGTCCGGTTTTTCTTTTCAGTCATGTCCTCATTGTAATACAACAAAGTTGGTGGATTTTTAGTTTGAACTACCGTGATGATTGGTGAGTGGATTTACAGGTCCCTAACCTGATGATTATGTATTTACCAATTCTATTATTGAAAGAGCCACCGAAGGGAGTCGCAAGCCGTTGGTGCGCGTACTGTAAGTAAAGCCTTGCCCCGTTGTATTACTTAGCAAATGAAAGAGCCACCGAAGGGAGTCGCAAGCGGTTCGTGCGCGTACT
>DIWL01000013.1 GCA_002428455.1 Anaerolineaceae bacterium UBA6107
TCGCGGATTGGGTCGATCAGGCCAAGAAGTTACCCCGCCTGGTCAGTTACTAAGATCAACGTCGTTACAATAGGGTGAGAAAATATCTCACCCTATTTTCATGTAAGCAATTAAAGGAGCTACCAGCCAGAACATGAAAAAGATCTGCATCGCTTCCACCAACCCGGTAAAAGTCCGTGCAGCGCAACAAGGTTTTGAACGCATGTTCCCTTCGGAACACTTCACCATGCTTCCGGTTGCCACAAAATTGAAACTGCCTGCCCAACCCGCCACGGATGAGGAAACTCTCAACTGTGCCACCCAACGCGCGCAAAATGCCCGCGAACTCGCACCAGAGGCAGACTACTGGGTGGGGATTGAAGGCGGTATTGCAGACTGGACGATCGGGATGGGCGCTTTTGCCTGGGTGGTGATTCAGGATGGGACCGGGCGGATCGGGCGCGGGCGCACAGGAGAATTCTTCCTGCCTGAGCGTGTGGCCGCCCTTGTCCGGCAGGGAGTGGAACTTGGGGAGGCGGACGACCGGGTTTTTTCTCGAAATAACTCCAAGCAGGGCAATGGCGCGATAGGATTACTCACTGCCGATGCTATTGACCGGGCTGAACTCTACATTCCCGCGGTCATCTTCGCCCTGATCCCCTTTAAGAATCCCGAATTATACCCGTGATCGTTTACTTCACCCGGCACGGTGAAAGCCTTGCCAACACCGGGCATATTATCTCCAACCGCAGCCTGGTTCACCCTCTCACACCATCGGGCAGGCTCCAGGCAACCTCCCTTGCGCGACGCCTATCTTCTGCCGGGTTGACCGCGGTTTACACCAGCCCGGTTCCACGAGCCTACGAGACCGCATCCATACTCTCCCGGGCGCTCAACCTGCCCCTGCAGTCGGCGGATGGGTTACGTGAATTTGATTGCGGCACACTGGAGGGCCGGTCCGGACCTTTCGCGTGGTGGCGGTTCTCCCGGATATTGCATCACTGGTTCACACAAAAGAAACTGGATAAGCGCTTCAGAGGTGGAGAGAGTTTTCTCGACGTCCAGGCGAGGTTCGTGAACCTGATGGAAACAATCGTTAGCCAGTATGCCCATTCCGACGCCCGAATTTTATGCGTAGCGCACGCGGGGGTTTTACATATCGGGTTAAGCAGATTATTCAGCCGCCTGCCATTTGAACAGGTTACCACCTGGCACATCCCTTATACCGCGATCATTGAATCTGTTTACGAAAATGGAAGTTTCGTCTGCACCCGCTGGGACGGGATCACTCTGCCTGTGGAACAATGAAGCGCGCTGCATACCATCTCAGATAATCTTTCACGTGCGCGCTCCAGTAGGATTCCTCATGACGCCCCTCAAACTCGTTATACTCGAATGAGATCCCGTTTGATTCCAGGAAGGTTTTGAACGCCAGTACTTTGTCCCTGTCAGCGTCCCTGGCCCCCATATCCATGATCACAAAAGGCAGCTCCGCTAAAGAGCCTGCCATCGCCAGGGACTGGCTGATGCGGAATTCCTCACCGTAAAACAACGGCGTACTGTGAGCGCCAACTGTGCCAAACAGGTCCGGCCGGGCAAAGCCAAAGTACACTGCCCAATTGCCCCCACGCGAAAGGCCACCCACAGCCCGGCAGGTGCGCTCCTGGCAAACCGCATATTCATTTTCCACGTATGGCAGCACATCTTCCAGAAAGGCTTCATCAAAATAAGATTCGTTCGGGTTTGGGGTCCAGGTGATTTCGAATGGCATCACAATGAGCATCGGCTGGATCTTTCCCTTTGTGATCAGCTCATCCGCGGCGTTGGTCAGCCCCAACCGCATCCACTGGTCATTGGTTGCCGCCTGACCGTGGAACATGTACAGCACGGGATAACCGCTTGGCGCGGACTCATCGTAACAGGGCGGAAGATAGACGCGGGTGTTCAACGGCCAATTCAGCCAATCCGTAGGAACATCCATCTCGACGATCGTCCCGGTCTTTTCCAGGCAGGGAATCTCAGTGGGGGTTGGCGAAGTGGTGGGAGTGGCAGTTAGCGTGGGTAAGGGAGTGATGGTGGGTGGCGGGTTAGTTGGAGTAGTTGTCGCTGTGGTCAGGCTCACTGAGTTGGCGGGCTGGCAGCCGGAGATGGCCAGCAACAGAAAGACCGTGAGAATGACAAAGGATAACCGGCGCAGTGGGATGATCATGAATACCTTGGAGTGCATTTTTCTTGACGTTTTTCTTGACGTTTCCTACCCGTTCGGATTATACTCTACTCGCTCGGGGTGTAGCGCAGTTGGCAGCGCACCGCGTTTGGGACGCGGGGGTCGGCGGTTCAAGTCCGCCCACCCCGACCAAAATTGACCGAGGTATTGTATCAATGCCTCGGTCAACACTAGTATTTTGCATATCAATAAAGCCTGTAATTAAGGGGGGTACCCCATAATGGTATTCAAAATCCGCCGTACTACAGTCATTTTTTGTTTACTCCGGTGTAATCCGGCACAAGGGATAATTTAAATGCTTCTTGAGAAGAAATATTCTAGTTCTTTGAAAAATTAAAGGGTCAAGGAAAAATAATAACGTATGATTTGTGCTGCCCACACACTTTGATTGATTTATAGTTGGGCTAATCAGTTTTCTATGCGAAATACTTCGTGGATTTTCTCTTCATAACGAAATTCGCCAATCTCGACATTACTGCGGTGTGTAAGTTTTGAAAATGATCGAAGTACCGTAGTATTTATTGTTGGTGAGCACGAACTCCAGCGTTTGCTTAGACCAATGCTTCTTGCCAGTCGGGCATGGAATGTTATCCGCCTCAAATGCGGCTTTGATCTTTACAATGCTCATACCGCTCAAGTTCATGACATGCAAACTACGGACGAAAACAGCGTCTTCCTATACGATTTCTATCTTGCCACCTTCATATTGCCGATATCCATAATACGCGTTGTATGGCTTTGATGTCCCGTTTTGGGTTTGGTATTATTTCGCGACAATATCCCTCTACAACCAGGCGACAAATCTCATGAAGAGCTGCTAGTTCCGCTGGGTAGTCCTAAGCAGTTTTTCGGTCAAGCATGGAATTTGGTCGCAACCAAAAAGCAAATGTACTAATCACGGCCGAAGCGAGTGTCAGAAACGGACGAAGGTAAGCTGACCCGCTACCACACCTCCTAGATGATGCGCATTATGGACGAGGTGGAAAAATTAAGTAGTCCTCCTAAATACGTTCTGTGAAAACTCTCTATCATGTGGAATTGAAGATGGAGGGCTAACTGACCGCAGTCTTCATATCTGGAATAAAGATTTTGGTGTAAGCGCGCTATTGTATAATGCAAAACATAGGTATCTACTGAGAGTGCAGATGTCTCGATTCTGCACTCTTAACTCAATATCAATTGTTATCGAGGTGTCGAGTTGGCTTAATGAAAACGCAAGTTATAGAAAATCTACAGGAGTACATTCTGTTGACATAAGTTTCAATTACATATATTATGTTAATAATATATTATTATAAGCCATAGAACTCCGTTATTTTGAGTCATTACGACATTACGACACAAATCTAAAACCTTTTTTCGGAGTACTCTGGGGTGTTTTATCTGCAAAAGGAGGCAGAAAGATGAAGAGAACCCTTGTGATTATTGTTGCGCTCATTCTCGTTTTCTCATTAGTGGCGTGCAGCTCAAGCTCTACAGAAATCCCCTCATTAGAGAAAGAAAACATGCCGGCTGAAGATTCAAATGCCAGCGAAGAAATCAAGCCTACGGAATCTAAGCCAAATGATTCCGAGCCTAAATCTGATGGCATCGCTTTTGAAGAATTAGTGGTTGTTGATAATGACGAATGCACTGTGAAAATCACCGGAATTGAACCCGATAATATGTGGGGTTACACATTAAAAGTAAACCTTGAGAACAAGTCCGCTGATAAAACATACATGTTCTCGACACAAAGCGGTGCTGTTAACGGTGTTGAATCCGATCCGTTCTTTGCTACGGAAGTTGCACCCGGCAAAAAATCGAACAATGATATCAGTTTCATGGATGATACTTTGAAAAATAACGGGATTAATGAGTTTACTGATATTGAGTTGACTTTCAAAGTATACGACACAAACGACTGGACCTCAGACCCGGTTGCTCTAGAAACAGTTCATGTTTATCCGTTAGGTGAAGAAAAAGCAACTAAATTTGTGAGGGAAAGCCAGTCTACAGATACTGTCTTGATCGATGATGAAAATGTCTACATTGTTGTCATGGGGTACACTAATGATTCTATTTGGGGTTACACAGTAAATCTGTATCTGGAAAATAGGACGGACAAAACCCTTACGTATGCTGTGGATGAAGTATCAGTAAATGGCTATATGGCCGACCCGTTCTGGGCAAAAGAAGTGCGACCGGGTAACGTGGCATTCACATCCATATCCTGGTCTGATACTACTCTTGAAGAGAACGGAATCACAGAAGTGGAAGAAATCGAGATGCTATTCAAAGTCTACGACTCAAATGATTGGATGGCCGATAAACTAATCGAGGAAACCGTAGTTTTGAACCCTTAAGCAGATAATTATTATTCTTGTCTCCGCTGCAGAAACGTAGCGGAGACTCTTTTTTGCCTTGAGTAAGGGGGAACATGTCAATCGTGACACTTCCTTGGCTAGAAATTGTGACAAAACTTTGCCTAGAATTCATGGTCAAGTTTAGCACTAGGCGAGGATTCATATCTCCGTTCCAGCTTTAAAATCCGCTCAATACGTCCAGATTCCAATAGTCACACTTCTTACAGTCAATAGGAGTCAGAGCACGGAGTCCTGCGGAAAACGCCTCATATACGGCATTTTATCAATTTGAACACCCCCGAATGATGCTGAATACCCTAACGCAATATTTGAAAACCCCTACTTATGAAAAAATTGTATCAACCGCTCGGTTACCATACATGCTATCAACCACATGGGTCGAGCAGTGCTCGAGCCGTTTTCTTGTCTGTCATTGCGAAGGCTTGCTCTGTGGGCCTGAAGCAATCTCCAATTCCCTGCCATCCTGTCTCCAATCTCAAAAAAATCCTTCACTTCACGCGTATAATAATGCTTATGGTTGCTGAAACCCCGTTCCTCTCCATTGTCTTCCCCGCTTACAACGAGGAACTGCGCCTGCCGGACACGCTCACCAGTACGCTTGCCTTTACCAGTTCACTCACTTATCCGTGTGAGATTGTCATCGCTGAGAACGGCAGCAATGACCGTACTCTTGCAATAGCACACGACTTTGCCGCAGAAAATCCGGGCATCAAGGTCCTTCACATTGAACAGGCCGGTAAAGGCCGCGCGGTACAGGCTGGCATGCTCGCAGCCGCAGGTCAATACCGCTTCATCTGTGATGTTGACCTCTCCATGCCCATCACTGAGATCCCGCGGTTTCTGCCGCCGCAAACTACCGAAGCCGATATCGTCATCGCCTCACGTGAAGCTCCCGGCTCAATACGTTACGATGAGCCTTACTATCGTCACTTCATCGGCCGCATCTTCAACAACCTGGTGCGCCTGATGATCCTGCCCCAACTGCAGGACACGCAGTGCGGATTTAAGTGTTTTACCGCCCAGGCTGTGGAAAAATTGTTTCCGCTTGTCACCATACCCGGCTGGACTTTCGACGTGGAGGTAATGGCCATCGCATTCCGCTCGGGCTACCGCGTCAAAGAACTCGCCATCCCCTGGTATTACCATCCACACAGTAAAGTGCGCGTCTTGCGCGATTCATGGCGCATGGCGAGAGATCTGGTCGACATCCGTAGTAAACTCCACCGCGGCACTTATGGCGTCTAAGTTCGACCCTTCCCTCATCCCATCCTCCCCTGACCTCTCGTTCGAACAAAATTTGTGGCAGGCCGGCGTTGATTTCATCGCCGGTGTGGATGAAGCCGGCCGTGGCGCCTGGGCAGGTCCGGTAACCGCCGCGGCAGTGCTTCTTCCCCCATTTACACCATCCACCAACATATTTTCGGACGTGCGGGATTCCAAGCAATTGAGCGCACAGAAGCGCTACGCCCTCGAACCACTGATTCGCAGCAACGCGCTGGCCTGGGGGATCGGTTTTGCCACGAACGAAGAGATCGACCAGGTCGGTATCCTGCCCGCCACGCGGTTGGCCATGCGCCGCGCACTGGAATGCCTGCGCCCTGCACCGCAGCATCTGTTGCTTGATGCTTTATTTCTTCCGGAAATGAACACGCCGCAAACCGCGTTGATCAAAGGCGATCAGCGCAGCCTAAGCATCGCCGCCGCTTCCATCCTCGCTAAAACAGCCCGTGATCGCTTTATGGTGGAACTGGGGGAGAGCCACACGAGCTATTCTTTTAAACGCAACAAGGGCTACGGCACCCGCGTCCACCAGGCCGCGCTGGCAAATTTTGGTCCCTCTCCCGCGCACCGCTTCAGTTTCGCCCCTGTGACACACCTGCTCAAAAAGAAAACGGGCGCTGATTGATGAACGCCCGTTGAGATCAATGGATCTGGTTACGCCTGTGCCACTTCTTTTTTCGCCCGGCGGTTGGTTAGCCATTTAACCAGTTCAGCCACCACAGAAGGGATGAGCAGCAGCGGCAGGATCAACTCCCATTGTGAAAAGCCTAAGGGAACTGTTTTAAAGATCGGGTTCAGGAAGGGCAGGTATACCACCGCCATCACCAGCACAAACGAGAACAATACTGCGATATTTATCCATTTGTTGGTGAAAATGCCCAGTTTCAGCAGCGGATAGCGTTCAGAACGCGCAGTGAAAGCCCGCAGCAATTCAGAAGTGGATAATGTCACAAACGCCATTGTTTCGGCTAATTCAAGGTTATCGATTGGTGACCCACCCTTGTGAGTTAGTCCGACCCAGAAGGCTAACAGCGTGATGGTGGTAATGGCGATCGTCTGGGTAATCACACCGATCGTCATGTGCCTGTTGATAATGGGTTCCTTTGGAGACCGCGGGGGTTGATCCATGATATCCGGGTCGCCTTTTTCGGTGCTCAAGGCCAGCGCTGGCGCGCCGTCTGTGACCAGGTTCAGCCACAGCAATTGGATCGGTGCCAGCGGAGAAAGCTGTTCAGCCGTAAGTTCCGGGAATAGCAGGAACCCAAGCGCTGACGGCAGGAAGATGATCATGATCTCAGCCATGTTGCAGGAAATCAAAAAATACACAAACTTGCGGATGTTCGAGTAAATGATCCTGCCCTGTTCAACCGCGGATACAATGCTGACATAATTGTCATCTGTCAGAACCATGTCAGCGGTATCCTTGGCCACGTCGGTGCCGGTGATACCCATTGAAACGCCAATATCCGCCTGTTTGATGGCGGGAGCGTCGTTCACGCCGTCACCGGTCATCGCCACAACCTCGCCGTTTGCCTGAAGGGCGGTAACGATGCGTAATTTATGCTCCGGTGAAACCCGGGCGTACACATCGGTCCTCATAACCTCTTCTTTCAACTCTTCATCAGACATGACTTCCAGCTGCGCCCCTGTGAGCACATTGTGCCCCCGCTTCAGCAAGCCAATGCTCTCGGCGATGGCACGTGCCGTATTGGGGTAATCCCCCGTGATCATGATCGTGCGGATGCCCGCCCTGGTAGCTGTTTCCAGTGCTGGGGTCACCTCAGGACGCGCCGGATCGATCATTCCGATCAAACCGACAAACACGAGATCCTGCTCCAGCTCCTCCCGCTTTGCTCCTTCGGGTAATACCTTCACCAACCGGTAAGCCACACCCAGCACCCGCAACGCCTCGTCGGTCATTTCATCGTTCGCAGCCAGGATGTTTTTCTGTTTTGCTTCATCCAGCAGAACCGGCTCACCCCCTGTGATCGGTTCGTAGAATTTACATAATTTCATTACCACGTCCGGCGCCCCCTTGACGACGATCACCTGACATCCTTCCCGCTCCCCCTCTTTGAAAGGCGAAAGATCATCAAAACGGGGATCCGTAACCGAGTGGACCGTCACCATGCGCTTGAAGTCAGAATCAAAGGGTATTTCGTTGGTGCGCGGGAAGGCTTTATTCAGTGCATGGGTTGCGCCACCTGCCTTGTAAGCCGCCACCAGGATCGATCCCTCCGTGGGATCTCCTACCATTCGGAAGTCACGGCTGCCGTCTTCCTTCTCGGTCTCCTCAAGCACCGCGTCATTGTTCAACACACCCAGCCATAAAGCGGAGCGGATGGGCGGGTAGTCCTTGAGGTCAGCTTTCTTATCACCAACGTAGAATTCACCCACCGGTATATACCCCTGGCCGGTGACCTTCACCATCGTATCATCCGCCCAAACCCGTGTGACGGTCATTTCGTTCTGAGTCAGCGTGCCGGTCTTATCCGAGCAGATAACCGTGGCAGACCCTAGCGTTTCAACGGATGACAGCCGCCGGATCAGGGCATGCCGCTTGATCATCTCCTGCATACCGAGCGCCAGGCTCACCGTCACAACCGCCGGCAGTCCTTCAGGCACTGCAGCGACCGCCAGGCTTACTGCGATCATAAAGAGGCCAATGATCAGGTTGAGATCGATGACGCCCGCGCTTTGAATGAGTCCCACTGCAAAAACCAGGCCACTCACGACCAGGGCGGCGTATCCAAGCGTCTTTCCCAGCTGATCAAGTTTCTTTTGCAGCGGGGTCTGTTCCTCCTGCACCGATTGCAGCATGGTGGCAATCAAACCAAGCTGGGTGTGCATGCCCGTGCTGGTGATCACGCCCTTGCCGCGCCCATAATTGACGACTGTGCCCATGAACGCGGAGTTCTTGCGATCTCCCAGTGAGGCTTCCGGGTCAAGGGTAGCTGCTGCGTTCTTCTGCACCGGAACCGACTCGCCCGTGAGGGCTGCCTCCTCCACCCGCAGGTTCACCGCTTCGATCAGCCGCACATCCGCCGGAATGTAATAACCGGCTTCCAGGAATACAATGTCTCCCGGCACAAGTTCCGGACCGGGTATGGTCACCCGTTTACCGTCGCGCAGCACCTGGCTGTCAGGCGCCGACATGCGTTTGAGGGCTGCCAGCGCTTCTTCGGCGCGGGATTCCTGTACGACCCCCAACACCGTGTTAAGCAGTACGATGGCGATGATGGCGATCGCTTCAACCGGTTCGTTCAAAACAGCTGAAAGAATGGCAGCTCCCAGCAGCAAAATGATCACAAAACTTCTTAACTGTTCAATGATCATTTGAAGATAAGTGCGCCGTGGTTTCTCCTGTAACTGGTTCGGGCCGTATTGCGCCAACCTGCGCTGGGCTTCTGCGGTCGTCAACCCTTGCGCCAGGGGGGTTTCCAGGCGCGCCAGCGTCTCTTCTGTACTTAACGAATGCCATGTCACTGAGAGTTCGTTGTTATTGGCGGTGATTTTTCCGTTCAAATCACTCATTTGTCAGACTCCTGAATGCTAAGGTTTCCAAGCTATGGACAGATCTTTGTACCTGGTGCCAGTGTTGCCGATTTGGGAACAACTACGATCCCATCCCGCACCACCCAGCCGTCTCCATCCAAGTCTGTGCCGGGCGGGAATTTTTTGATTATAACCCCCTTGCCGATGCGGGCATTCTTATCAATGATCGCGCCCTCAATATAACAATCCGGACCGATCTCCATAGGTGCGACCCTGGCCTGAGTCGTCTCCGGCCATTCGTAATAGTCGTTACCCATCAACACACTGTCAATGATGGTGGTTCCCCCGCGGATTTGGCTGCGCAAACCTACGATGGAGTGAGTGATTTTTGATTGCTCAATGCGACAACCCTCGGCCAGCAGGACATTCATAAGTTCGCTCTCCTCCACCGAGGAACCCGGCAGAAAGCGTGGATGACTGTAAATGGGAAACTTTTGGTCAAAGAAGTTAAATGGTGGATTCGGTTCGGTCAGCGCCAGGTTTGCCTGGTAGAAGGAGCGGATCGTCCCGATGTCCTCCCAGAAACCTTCGAATCCATACCCGAATACCTGGTGCGTTTTTATTGCCGCGGGTATGACGTGAGAACCAAAATCATCATAATCGTACGTCCGCAGCAGGTCGACCAACACCTTCGTATTGAAGAGATAGATTCCCATCGAACCAAGGTACGGGCGCTCTGGATCGTCCAGGCTGGCGATTTCCTGCAATACCGCTGGATCGGTCGGCTTCTCGTGAAAATCCGTGATCTTGCCAGAGGAATCCCGTTTGAGGATACCAAAACGTTTCGCGTCTGCTTGTGAAACCGGCTGAACAGCAACCGTGATATCAGCACCCTTCGCAACGTGAAATTCGACCATCTTGCTGTAATCCATCCGGTAGAGATGGTCGCCTGCCAGGATCAGCACGTATTCCGTGCGCGCGGATGAGATCTCGAGCAATTGCTTGCGCACCGCGTCAGCCGTACCCTGGTACCAATTGATATTCTCTACTGTCTGCTCCGCCGCCCAAATCTGTACCCAACCGGTGTGGAAGGCATCAAAGTTATAGGTGCGGGAGATATGACGATGCAATGACACCGAATTGAACTGGGTCAGTACAGCAATGCGATAGATCCCGGAATTAATGCAGTTACTGATGGGAATATCGATCAGGCGGTACTTGCCGGCCATAGGCACGGCAGGCTTGGAACGCTCCTTTGTTAATGGGTAAAGCCGGGCGCCTCGCCCTCCGCCCAGAATAACACCTAGAACATCATCCTTTCCAGCCATTTCCTTCCCTCCATCGATACTTTTATGGATAGCTATGCGGCTTACTGAAGGCTATAAACGTACTGTAGAATAGATTGAGCACAATAAGAAAACAAATACTACAACCAGCTGAGATCGCCGGGCTCGATCTAATAGTAGGCTGGCGGTAGCGAACGGACTTTTCCGCGGAAGAAATAGGAAAGCAGTAATCCACCGAAGAAGCCGCCAATATGCGCCATGTAAGCCACCCCTCCTGTCGCGCTGGCTGTGGTTCCAACCGTGCCGATCCCGCTGAGTAACTGCAGAAGGATCCAGCCGCCTATAACGATCAGCGCCGGCAGATGTACGATCCACATCCACAACAGCACGCGTACCTTGCGGCGCGGGAAGAGCACCAGGTATGCGCCCAGTACTCCCGCAATCGCACCTGAAGCCCCCAGGTTGGGAATATTGACCAGCGGCGCGGCAATGTACTGCACCGCCATCGCAACGATCCCGCAAAGAACATAGAACAGCAGGAACTTGACATGCCCGAAGCGGTCCTCCACGTTGTCACCAAAGATGAGCAGATATAACATGTTGCCGCCCAGGTGCAGCCAGCCGGCATGCATGAACATGGAAGTAAAGATGGTGATGAAATTTCCAGCCGGATCCTGGGAAAAACGTGCGGGAATGAACGACCACATGGTAATGAACCCGTCCCCGCCGGCCAGTTCAAGGAAGAACACGCCCACGTTGGCAAGAACCAGTAACCATGTGACCACCGGCACCAGCCTGCGCTGGGAATTATCATCTCCAATTGGAATCATGCATTACCCTCTCTCATACCCGGATTACCTGAAGTATAGATGTTTTTTTTCAGGCGCGCAATATTTGACTTGCACCTTTGTTAACACGCTCGGAGCTCTGCCTAACATTCCACCAAAGTTGGATCGTACGATTATGGAATAAACAAAAGAACAGGGCGTTTGCACACCCTGTTCTGGTAATCAGGTTTTCAGATTGATTCAAGTGAACGGTCAGAGCGCAACCTGTTCCGGTTCTTCTCTTTCGCTCACTTTTGGCGTTATCTTGGGAACCGGGTGTTTACGGTTGCGTTTCAGGACGATCTCCTTATCCTTGTTCACATCCACCAGTACCGAATCACCGGTTTTGAACTCGTGCGAGAGAACTGCATCTGAAAGACGGTCCTCCACCTTGTCCTGGATGACGCGTCGCAGCGGGCGTGCTCCCATTTCCGGGTTGTAACCCTCTTCCGAGAGGTATTCAAGTGCGGCATCTGAAGCGCTGAGCGTGATGTTGTGTTCTGCCATGCGCTCCGCCACCTTCGCCAGCTCCAGGTTAACGATCTGGCGAATATCTTCACGGTTGAGCGGATGAAAGACGATCACCCCATCAAGCCGGTTGATGAACTCCGGTCGGAACACTTTGCGCAGCGATTCCAGCAGTTTTTTACGCATTTCCTCGTAGTTCTTTTCCTCGGTTTCCTTCTCATCATGTTTCAGGGTGAAGCCCAGGCTGCCCTGGCGGCGGATCATCTCCGCGCCAATATTGGAGGTCATCACGATGATGCAGTTGCGGAAATCGACCTTGCGTCCTCGCGCGTCGGAAAGCTGCCCTTCTTCCATGATCTGCAGCAGCATGTTATGTGTCTCGGGATGCGCCTTCTCCATCTCGTCAAACACCACGATCGAGTAGGGATGGCGGCGGATGGCTTCGGTAAGCTGCCCGGCATCATCGAAACCAACATACCCCGGAGGCGCGCCGACCAGGCGGCTGACGTTGTGGCGTTCCATGAACTCCGACATGTCGATCTGGATGAGCGCTTCCTCGCTGCCGAACAGGAAGGAAGCCAGCGCACGGGTGAGGGCGGTCTTGCCCACTCCGGTGGGTCCGAGGAACATGAAGGAGCCGATGGGGCGGCGCGGGTCTTTCAGCCCGGCGCGTCCGCGGCGTACCGCCTTGGCGATCGTTTTGATCGCTTCCTCCTGCCCGATGATGGTCCTGTTCATCTCTTCTTCCATGTGCAGCAGCCGCTCCGATTCCTCGGTCGCCAATTGCATCACCGGCACCCCGGTCCACATGGAGACCAGTTCAGCAATGTCATCAGGGCTCACCACGGGGCTTGTGGCGCGGTCCCAGCCGGTGCGCAGTTTCTCGATGCGCGTCTTCAGATCACTTTCCCGGTTGGAAAGTTCCATGAGATCATCGTTTTGGCCTTTCTGCACAGCTTCCGTGCGCAACGCCTTAACATCCTTCAGTTCCAGCATCAGCTCCTTGAAGGTCTGCGCCGCCGGACTCTTGTACATGCGTACTCGGGATGATGCCTCGTCGATCAGGTCGATCGCCTTGTCCGGCAAAAAGCGTTCGGTCACGTAGCGTGCCGAAAGGTGCGCCGCGGCTTCAAGAGCGGCATCAGAAATGACCAGGCGGTGGTGCTCCTCGTATGCTTTGCGGATGCCTTTGAGGATCTGTATCGTCTCGTCCACCGTTGGTTCAACGACAAGAATGGGTTGGAAGCGGCGTTCGAGCGCCGCATCTGATTCAATGTGCTTGCGGTATTCATCCAGCGTAGTGGCGCCCACCACCTGCAGCTCACCGCGGGAAAGCGCGGGCTTGAGGATGTTGGCGGCATCGACCGAAGAACCCGCCGATCCGGCACCAACCAGCATGTGCAGTTCATCAATAAAGAGGATCGACTTGGACGCCTTCAATTCATCGATCACTCGTTTCAGGCGTTCCTCGAACTGACCGCGGTACATCGTACCGGCGACCAGGGAACCCACGTCAAGTTGAAGCACTTTCTTGCCGATGAGCGGCGCGGGTACATCGCCTTCGATAATACGCTGGGCGAGCCCTTCCACAATGGCTGTCTTGCCCACACCGGGTTCGCCGATAAGCGCGGGGTTGTTCTTGTTGCGCCGCGCCAGGATCTGGATGACTCGTTCGATTTCCTGCTGGCGCCCGATCACCGGGTCCAGCTTGCCTTCTTCAGCCAGTACGGTCAGGTCAACCGCCAGCTGATCCACCAGCGGCGTTTTGGCTTCTTTCTTTTCTTCACGCCGCGCCAGGGGCGCTTGTCCTGCTGAGGTCGGACCGCTGGCGCTGTCTTCCATCACCCGGCGCGTCTGGCGGCGTACCTGTTCAGGGGTGACGCCCAGTTTACGCAGCACCTCGAGTGCCATACCCTCCGTGGAACGGGTCAAGCCCAATAGCAGGTGTTCGGTACCAACAAATTGATGCCCCAGCAGTCGCGCTTCTTCAATGGCGTATTCCAGCACCTGCTGTGCGCCTACAGAAAGCTCCAGCGCAGGGGATTCTACGCGCCCGATGGGGGCGAGGCGCTCCGCCATTTCCTGCACACGGGCGGTTTCCAGCCCCAGTTCGCGCAGGGCGTGACCGGCAATACCGCCTTCCTCTTCGATGAGTCCCAGCAGTATGTGTTCGGTATTGATCGCGGTATGCCGCATTCGTTCCGCTTCCTGGTGAGCCAGTGAAAGCACCCGGCGTGCGCGTTGAGTAAATCTTTCCATTCCAGCCAAAGGATAAACCTCCTAAAAACTTTTGCTTTTACCTGTAATCGAATTGTTAAACCGTTTGTGTTCCGGTTGTTTTTTCGCCCTCATTGTACCGTTAATTGGGACGAAACTTTTTCTTGATGCTATTGTAGCGCGTGAATATAAATATCTGATAAGAATCATCAAAAGCGTTCTGACTTTGGTATTGATCTTTCAGGGACTGTTTTACAAAATTGTCGTATTTTGTAAATTGTTACTTTACAAAAAATAATGTTATTTGTAAAATAAGAACATGAAAACAATTGAGCGATCCATTTTTCCGTTATTAAAGCAAGCTTTAGCAGATCCGCGTATCCTGGTGATCACAGGTATGCGGCGTGTCGGCAAAACAACCTCGCTCCTATGGTTACTTGATCAGGTACCCTCAGACAATAAAATCTACATGGATCTCGAGCGCATCGATCAACGATCTGTTTTTCAGGAAACCAATTACGATAATGTACTGAATTATTTTCGCAACCTGGGCTTAAAAACTGATCAACCTATGACTGTTGCGCTGGATGAAATTCAAAACGCGCCAAATTTACCGAGTGTGGTCAAATACCTTTATGATCATTATGGACTAAAGTTCCTGTTGTCCGGCTCCAGCTCTTTTTACTTGAAGAACCTTTTCAATGAATCCATGGCCGGCCGTAAAGTTGTATTTGAATTGTTCCCGCTCGGGTTTGGCGAGTTTCTGGATTTTCGCGGCGTTCCTTATCGTCGTAAAACTATTCCCGAAGAGATGTTGTATGACATTCATGAGTATGACCGTCTGAGCGCGTATTATGAGGAATTCATCACCTTCGGCGGGCTTCCTAATGTGGTACTTGAACCAAAGGTGAAAACGAAACGGGAAATACTTCTTGATATCATCTCGTCCTATATCAATATAGATGTCAAGGTCATGGCTGATTTTCGCAAGATCAATGAGCTTCAGCGGTTATTAAATGCCCTGGCAGTGCGAGTTGGTAATAAACTGGATTACACCAAACTATCGCAGATAGCCGGTATATCCCGACCCACCTTATATGAATACCTTGATTTTCTTGAAATGACCTACATTATTAACCGGCTTCCGGCTTTTTCCATTCCGGATAAAGCGGCTACGCTTGGGAAAAAGTTATATTTTCTTGATAATGGTATTGCATCAGTTTTTGCTAATCCCGGAGAGGGCGCATTATTTGAAAATGCTGTGTACAACCAATTAAGGGTACTAGGTGAACTTTCACATTTGTCCCGTGGAAACGAGTACGAGGTGGATTTCATACTAACCGCATCCCAGGCTTTGCCAGTGGCCCTGGAAGCAAAGATCCACCCAACCTTAAAGGATGATCTAAAGTTAAAGAAAATTGCTGAGAAAAATCGCATAACAAATTCCTGGCTAATAGGGAGATACCCCACCGCTGGCTTTAAGGATTTCATTTGGGGCGGCTCGATACTCTAATGCTCTCCATTTACAAGTATTAGCCACGCAGATCCTTCTTGGAGAATTAGAAAAACTTCAAATACATTTTTCTTGGTTAATACATCGGGGGATAGATTAATAACACCCAGAGGAAGACATTTTGTCTTGTCTAACCTGCCGGGTTTTCAAGCCTTCACGAAAACACCTGTGCATGTTGTTTTTTTTCGGTTTATTAGTGATTTGTAAAGCACACTTGACATTTGCGTGCAAACGATGTAAAATATGTAAAGTAACCTTTACATATTGGTAACGGAGGTTCTATGAAGAATCGACTGGAAGAACTGAGAGCAGGTCAAAAGTGGACGCAGCAGGAACTGGCAAACCACCTGAATGTTTCCCGGCAGACCGTCATTTCGCTGGAACAAGGCAGGTACAACCCTTCGCTGTTGCTGGCGTTCCGCATCGCGCGGGTGTTCGGTTTGAAAATTGAGGAGATCTTTTTAGACGAGGAGGATCAGGATAATGAATAACGATCAGCAATTCAAAAATAAACGACTCACAATTGGTTACCTGGCTTTAGGTGGCGGTGTGATCCTGTTTGTACTTACGATTTTATTAAAGGACAACGCTACCCTGGGCAATTACCTGAAACTGATCCAGGGGATCGGGGTGTTTTTGGTGTTCTGGGGCATTTTCATGCTGTTTCAGGCTTCAAGTTACAAAAAGAACCCCGCAATCCTGAAAAAGGACATGGTCGAGAGCATGGATGAACGCAAGGTATGGATCAGGCACCATGCAGGAAACAACGCGTTCATTTTCAGCGCTGCAGCCTCATATCTTGCCCTGCTTATTGTCGGGATGACCCGCGAGCCGATCGATCCTGACCTGGCGTGGTGGGTCCTCGCGCCTTTAGTGTCCATAACTCTGGTGGTTTACATCGCCAACCTGGTCTATTACGAAAACAAATATTGATGCCGTAAACGAAAACCTGGTCAGGTGTTGCACTGACCAGGTTTTTTTTAATTCAAGAGGTAAGCCAGTACCCAGTTCGTGGTCGCTGTCAGCGCCTCAATGTGTGTGCGTTCGTAATTGTGCGAGGCATCCACACCCGGTCCAATGAGCGCGACCGCCGCCTCACCGCCCGCACGCCAGAACGCGCTGCCGTCTGAACCGTAATACGGATAAATATCCACCTTGTAGGGGATGCCATTCTCGTCTGCCAGTTTGCGCAGGTGGTTGCTTAAGCCGTGGTGGTAAGGTCCGCTCGAATCCTTCACACACAGTGTGGCGTGGAATTCATCCGAAGTCTGCCCGTCCCCGATGGCTGCCATATCCACCACCACCAG
>DIWL01000069.1:0-126 GCA_002428455.1 Anaerolineaceae bacterium UBA6107
GCATCCCGGTCTGGTACTGTGATGATTGCGGTGAGGTAATTGTTGCCCGCGAGGATCCGGATGTATGCCCGAAATGCGGAAAGACCACACTGCGCCAGGAAGAGGACGTGCTGGATACCTGGTTCT
>DIWL01000069.1:182-304 GCA_002428455.1 Anaerolineaceae bacterium UBA6107
CTTCTGGGTCGCCCGCATGATGATGTTCGGATTGGAATTCACCGGTCAGGTGCCCTTCCACACCGTTTATCTGCATGGTCTTATCCTGGATAAGGACGGGCAGAAAATGAGCAAGACCAAGG
>DIWL01000069.1:371-728 GCA_002428455.1 Anaerolineaceae bacterium UBA6107
TGGAACGCCGGACGCTTTGTGCTTTCGACCCTGCAAAATGCTCCTACCGCTGCCCGCAATGAACCGGAGTGGACGCTTGCAGATTCTTGGATCTGGGCAAAATTGAAGGGTTTGATCCGGGACACCGACCGCCTGTTCAAAAATTACCAATACGGAGAAGCCGGTCGCCAGATATACGAGTTCTTCTGGAGCGATTTTGCCGATTGGTACCTGGAGATCGCCAAGATCCAGATGGGTGAAGGGGTAGACCGTGCGTATTACACAGCGACCACGCTGGTGAGGGTACTGGATGCCTGCCTGCGCCTGCTGCACCCATTCACGCCGTTCGTGACCGAAGAACTCTGGGGATCCCTCAAA
>DIWL01000069.1:824-4946 GCA_002428455.1 Anaerolineaceae bacterium UBA6107
AATTATCCAGGATATTGTTCGCGCCATTCGCAATGTACGGGCTGAAAAGAAGGTCAAACCCGATCGCCGCATCCCCGCGGTGATCTCTGCCGGTTCTAAAATGGACATCCTGCGCGGTCAGTGCTCAACACTGGCGNNCTTGCTTCGTTGGACAAGGAAAATTCCCGCATCACCCGCAAGGTAAAAGAGGATGCCAGCTCGTTTGTGTCCGTGGTGGTTTCCGGGGTGGAGATCTTCCTTGACCTCGCGGAAAAAGTGGATTCAGTGGAAGATGCCGCCCGCCTGGCAAAAGAGTTGACGATCATCGATTCACAGGTTGACCGGTTGGAAAAACTGCTGGCCAGCGATTTTGCTGCAAGAGCTCCGGCAGCAGTTGTGGATAAGGAACGTATAAAGCTAAAGGAATTTCTTGAAACCAGGGAAAAGATTAAAGCTCAGTTGAAATAACAAAAGTCGGCCGGGNNTTCTTATTTGGGCATCTTTCCGAATACTTTTCTAAAAAAACGGTGCACGGAATGAATGGATTTCACTGGCTCCAGGAACATGAATATGCACTCGCCACTGACGAAAACCAGGTCAAGTTCGCGGCAGCGTTGCTCGATCTCAGGTGAATCTGCTCCCTGTTGCACCCACACATGCCGCACGCCCAACCGGGCAGCTTCCTCAATGATCTCAACGCCCTGTTTTGAAGGAATGACCAGGATCACACCATCGGGCACCTCTGGTAAAGCACCCAAACCGGCATAACAACGGTCTCCCTCCACCATATCAGCGTTCGGGTTTACCGCCATCACCTGGTAACCGGCGGTTTTTAACTCCCGGTAGATCATGTTGCCGAATTTATCTTTNNTTGCGTGAAACCCCCACAACCGCAATCTTTTCCTGTTGGAGAAACTCATTGATACTTTGTTGATTATTGATCATCCTTAACCTTCACATAGTTGCCAATAATAAGAAAAATGGTTGGAACGGATAATCTTGTTGCAGGGAAAAGCCGGAAAAGCGTCAATGCAGGAGGTTATTTTACCTGTAATGGCCAAAATTAGTGCAGTTTCAGGGTTTCTTTTTCTGTGCCATCATCGCGCGGGTCTGTCTGACGATGCGCATGAAATGCCTGGCATGTCGCAATGGTTTGATATGGCTGCGCTCGCCCGCGTAGATGGTCTTGATGGGGACCCATGCCAACTTATAACCCAGGCTGACACAACGCACAATGATCTCCACCTCAAACTCAAAATTGGATTCCTCGCTCGTCAACGAAACTTCAACCATCCTTCGTGAGTGCAGGCGATAACCGGATTGGTTGTCAGGGCAGTACTCACCCAGCGCCCGCGAGAACAACCATGTGCCAACAGCATTGGAGTAGTTGCGGGGAAAGGGCATTTTCTTAAAATCGCGCTGACCGATCACCAGGTCCGCTCCTTGCGCGAACGCCTCCAGGAAGAGCGGGATCTCAGCGGGGTCATGTTGGCCATCAGCATCAAGCGTGAGGACCGCGTCATATTGATTCTCAACAGCGTATTTGAATCCGGTCATTAATGCGGCCCCCTTCCCGAGGTTGTGAGTTTGTCCGATCACTTCCGCACCAATCAGCCGTGCCACGCCCGCTGTTTCATCCTTTGATCCGTCATCCACGACCAGGACGGGAAGATGTTGCATTGTCCGTGTGATTACATTACCGATCCGTTCCGCTTCGTTATAAGCCGGGATGACCGCGAGAAAGCGTTTTTGTTGATCAATACTCATTGCCATTTTTCACTCCATACAGTCAATTATTGTAATCCAGAAAGGATTCTTACGGGAGCAGCGTATACACCTGTCATGATTGGCAGGTGTAATTTAGATGCAATATTGCACTCTTGTATTCCTGTTGAATCGTCTTATAATCGCACTCGTTTTGCGAAAATTACTCGGAGAAAAAATGAACATTGCTGTTCTTGCCAATCTTAAGGAAGACGCTCCTATTAACAAAGAAGACCCTCCCGGGCGATGGGATGACCTCGACGACCGCGGAACGGTGGATGCCATATTACTGGCGTTGCACGAACTGGGTCACAACGCACAATATTTTCCCGCTACACTTGATTCGATCAACGATCTGCGCAAATTTGCGCCGGATCTTTGTTTTAATTCCTCTGAAGGACATTACGGCGACTCTCGCGAAGCCCAGATGCCGGCGATCCTGGACAGCTTGCGCATCCCTTATACATGCGCTGGTGTACTGGGTATGTCCCTTTCTCACAACAAGGCAGTCGCAAAGAAAATGTTCCGGGATACTCATATCCCAACGGCGAATTTCGTTGTGGTGCGCGACGGGATAAATATCCCCAGCCATACCATGAAATATCCCCTGTTCGTTAAACCGGCTGTAGAAGGTTCTTCCATTGGCATCAATGATGCTGCCATTGTTTACAACGAAGAAGAACTTGTCAGGCAGGTAAAATACGTCAGGTCAATCATCGATTCATTGATCCTCGTCGAGGAATNNAACTCTCAAAAGGAAGATCTCAACAGCCAGGTCAGACGCATCAGCCCGGCACCGTTGAGTAAAAAAGATACCGTTGCCTTCCAGGCACTTGCCAGGCGTGCGATGAACGTTTTGCACTTGTATGACGTTTGCCGCATGGATATGCGCATGGATGCAGCCGGCAAACCGTATGTATTGGAAGTCAACCCGATCCCCCTGATGGACCCTGATCCCAACCAGGCTTCACTGATCTTCGCCGCCGTCACCGCAGGTTACACGTATCGGGATGTGGTGCGTAAGATCATCGAATCCGCCGCGCGACGATGGAATTTAAAGCTTAACTAAAACCAAAAGCGCTCCTTAAGTCGGGAGCGCTTTTGGTTTGTTCTGCAATGATCATTTTGCGTTGATGTGATTCCCGAATAAACGCTTGAACATGGCAAATTCACCACTGCGACCCTTGTGATTCGGATTGGACGCATCCCAGATGGCAGCAAAAGAAGCCACAACGTCGTTGGCATCCAATTGGCTGCCATCAGAAAATTGAACATTGTAACGCAGGTTGAAAGTCCACTCGGTAAGGTCCGCGTTGGACTCCCAGTTCTCAGCCAGTAACGGTTGGAATTTCTCACCGCCAAATCCAGGCATAAGCAGCGTGTCATACAGCAGGCGCGTGATCCTGAAGGTCGTCCAATCGTCTTCATCCGCAGGCCACAGGCTCAGTGGTTCTGACGCACCGACAAACCGGATCGTGTTCTTGTCGCTCACCACTTCTTCCAGGTTCTCGTAAAACGCGTTGGAACTGATGTTTTGCAGCGTCGAACGGAAAACCGTCAGGTTCGGAGAATGTCCGAGAGGAATCAGCGGAACCTCGGTGAGAACCATGTTATTCAATTTATCAAAAAGCACTTGTTTCTGGTCTGCGTTCGCAACTCCGCGCACCTCTGCAACCGTTTGCTGGATCCCGGTATAAGGTTTTCCAAATTTGGCTGCCTGGCTGATAAATGGCTTGTCAAAAAATGCATTGGCATCCAGGTAATCCACCGCATACCAGTGAATGAAGAACATCTCTTTACCTTCATTTATGCTTTTCTCAAATTCATTGACATCAAGGGGTTTTAACACCACCTTTACACCTATCTTTTCCAACTGATTGCGTACTTCCTGGGCAAGCGCACCAGGTGAATACAATGTTTGCATGGGGGAATTCTGGTAGGCGATGGTAAGTTCCTGGGCAGTGTCATATCCTGCTTCAGCCAGAAGTGCCGTCGCCTGTTCCTGATTGGTGGTATGCCACCGTAATTCTGCCGTGCGTCCCGGCGTAACACCCGTCGGGATCAATTGCTGTGCCAGCTCCGTACCACCGGGGAAGGAAATATCGAGCAATGAAGCCCGGTCCAGCCCGTAGGAAATGGCCTGTCGCACTTTAACGTTATCAAAGGGAGGAATGTTATTGTTAAAACCAAGGTAGTACAGNNAGGGTTCATGCGTGACCACTTTCAAGTCCGGATTGGCATACGTGTAGGTAAGATAGGAAAATGGTTTGGTCATCACGATGGAAGGAAAATCCATGCCTTCGATCGCGGTGAAATCATATTCACTGAAGCGGCGGCTCTGGTCAGGCTGCCAACGAAATTCGATCTTGGGTGTGGCTG
>DIWL01000052.1 GCA_002428455.1 Anaerolineaceae bacterium UBA6107
AACATTTTCTTTTGAGGCATTACGGTTCGATTCGAACAAGTCCCCCCAACACCCCTCCGGCGATCATTCCAGGCCGAAATGTGGAATATAATGGATATTATGAGGCGATTTGGACTCCTTTTCCTGATTTGTATGCTGCTGACACTCACCGGATGCAGATCTCGCCCTTCCCCGTCCCCTGATGAACCAACTGAAACAGCTGTCCAATACCTCGAAAACAAGGGGTCTGATACGATCGTCAACCTGGCCCTGGCCTGGGCAGAGCGCTACCAGGCGATTTATCCACAGGTGAGAATTTCTGTAACCGGCGGCGGTTCCGGAACCGGTCTAACTGCTTTGATCAACGGTACTGTGGATATCGCCAACGCATCCCGCCAGATGCAACCCGAAGAATTCTCTGCAGCCCGATCTGCCGGTTACGATCCGCGCGAATTCATCATCGCCCGGGACGCGATCGCCGTCATCGTCCACCCGTCCAATCCGGTCGACCGGCTCACCCTGCAGGAGCTGTCGCTGATCTACCGGGGCGAGATCAAAAACTGGAGTGAGCTTGGCGGTGAGGATCGTGAGATTGTGCGCCTTTCCCGCGAGACCAATTCAGGTACACATGTATACTTTCTCGAGTCAGTCATCCGTATGGGCAACTCGGAGGACGGATCCATCTTCTCGGCAGATACCCTCCTTCTTCCCTCTTCAGAAGGCATCATTGCGGAGGTGAAAGACAACCCCAACGCGATCGGCTATGACAGCCTGGGTTACATCACAGAGGACGTCAAATTGATCGCAGTCTCCTCGTTGGCGCAGCCTGATGTATACATCCTCCCCTCGCTCGAAACGGTTAACGACAACACCTACCTCATTTCGCGCAACCTCTACATGTACACGCTTGAAGATCCGGTTGGTGCAGTCAAGGATTACATGGACTGGATATTCTCCACGGAAGCCCAGCAGATCGTTCAGGAACTGGGTTTCATTCCCATCATCGACAAAGAGGGAAACGAATGAAAAGATCAGGTCACACCGGAGATAAGGTGATCAATGCCGTGATCCGTGTTACCGGATACTCCAGCATCCTGTTCGTTCTCTTGATTCTCATCTTCCTGCTGCGTGAAGGCCTGCCTGCACTTTCCAGCACACCATTAAAAAACCTGTTTAGTGCCCGCTGGTACCCGATCGAGGATTATTACGGAATCCTTCCGCTTTTCCTGGGTAGCCTGTTGGTCACCATCGCTGCAACACTGATCGCCCTACCCTTCGGCATCGGTACCGCGGTTTTCCTCTCAGAGGTCTCCCCGCCCTGGTTGCGCGATATTCTCAAACCGGTCATTGAGATCCTCGCCGGCATCCCGTCGGTGGTGCTGGGCTTCATCGGCATCCTGGTCTTTGCGCCATTTATCCGTAAGTTCCTCGACATTCCCACCGGTCTCACCGCTTTTACAGGCGCTGTGTTACTGGGATTGATCGCTATCCCCACCATCGTCTCTGTCGCGGAGGACGCGTTGGATACTGTGCCCAACTCTTACCGCCAGGCCGCGCTCGCGCTGGGTGCTACACAATGGCAAACCATCTGGAATGTCACTCTCCCGGCAGCTAAAACAGGCGTGCTGACTGCGTTAATGCTCGGTATCGGCCGTTCACTGGGAGAGACTATGGCGGTGATGATGGTTACAGGCAACGCCCCGGTCATGCCGCTGCAATTGAACTCCTTGTTCCGTCCGATTCGAACGATGACCGCAACGATCGCTTCGGAAATGGGCGAGGTGGCGGCTGGAAGCCAACATTACGAGGTGCTCTTCTTCATCGGTATTATCCTGTTTCTGCTTTCACTGGTCATCAACGTCAGCGCCAGCTTGGTCAGCACGCGTTCACGCGGACGTGCAGAAAGGTTGTTATCCTGATGCGCGCGCCGGGCATGGATAAATCAAAAACCATCCAGGCGGTCGGGTTCAACCTGCTCAGGCTGGTCACCGCCATCACGGTCATCCCCATCATTGGGCTGGTCGTTTACATTGTGGTAAAAGGCGCTCCAGCCATCAGTTGGGAATTTATCTCAGCCGCACCGTCCAACGGCATGCGCGAGGGTGGTATCCTCCCCGCTATTGTTGGCACACTCTACCTCACCCTCGGTACCGCGCTCTTTTCCGTGCCGCTGGGCGTATTAGCCGGCATCTACCTGGCTGAATACGCCAAAGAAACCTTCCTGACGCGCATCATTCGCGTCGCCATCATCAACCTGGCGGGTATTCCCTCCGTGGTCTACGGCCTGTTCGGGCTGGGCCTCTTTGTCCTCTTCCTCAAGCTGGGCACCAGCATCCTGGCTGCCTCGCTGACCTTGTCGATCATGACCCTGCCCACCATCATCAGCACCACCGAGCAGGCGCTGCGCAGCGTACCCAACTCCTTCCGGGTTGTTTCCACTTCACTTGGCGCCAGCCGCTGGCAGACCGTACGCCGCATCACTCTGCCGCAAGCCCTGCCCGGCATTATCACCGGCATCATCCTGGGTCTCGAACGTGCTGCAGGTGAAACCGCCCCCATCCTGTTCACCGGCGCCGCGTTCTTCCTCCCGCAGCTGCCCCACTCCCCGCTGGATGCCACCATGGCGCTGCCTTATCACATTTTCGTCATCTCCACCCAGATCCCCGGCATGCCCATCCAGATTCAGTACGGCACAGTCGTCGTGCTCCTCGTGTTCGTGCTGGGCATGAACCTGATCGCCACCCTCATCCGATCAAGCGCCAGGAAGAAGAGGCAGTGGTAACCGATGAAAGAATTTATCATCCGCAACCTGTCCATCACCTATTCAGACGAGAATGAAAGTCTCAAGAATATTTCGCTCGAGATCGAAGCCCGGGCGATTACGGTTCTGTTCGGCCCCGCCGGCGGCGGAAAATCCACCTTCCTTCGCACACTCAACCGCCTGAACGACCTGGCTGACCTGAAGCAAATGAAGGGTGAAGTCCTCTTCCAGGGTCAAAACATCCTCGACCCGCAAACGGATGTGATCACGTTACGCCGGCAAATCGGCATGGTCTTTTCGCGGCCGGTCCCCCTGCCACTATCGGTCTATGATAACGTGGCTTACGGTCTGGTCATGGCAGGTGAGCACGACCGCCGCAAACTGGATGAAGCCGTGGAAAAATCACTCAAACAGGCCTTTTTATGGGAGGAAGTGAATGACCGGCTGAAGGATTCCGCATACAGCCTTTCCGGCGGACAGCAGCAGCGCGTTTGCCTGGCGCGCGTCCTCGCACTTGAACCCCAGGTCATCCTGCTGGATGAACCGACATCTGCGCTGGACCCGATCGCCACAGCCAACATAGAGGAAATGCTGCGGGAGTTGAAGAAGGAGTACACCATCATCATCGCCCCGCACAACGTGCAGCAGGCTGCCCGTGTGGCAGACTACGCGGCTTTCTTTCTCATGGGAGAACTGGTCGAGTACGGCAGCGGTATCGACCTCTTCACGGTACCCAAAGACCAGCGCACCTCCGATTACGTCACCGGCAGGTTCGGTTAACAACAAAGACCCTTCTCACGAAGGATCTCTTTTTGCTTTTGAATCCGTCTACTTACGTTCTTTGATCAATTTTTGCGCCATCAGCGCGCCGTCGCGGATCGGTTCATAACCCGTACAGCGGCACAGGTGCTTGTTCAGCGCGTTCTCCATCTCCATTTGTGAAGCATCCGGCTTTTCTTCCAGTAAACCATACAGCTCCATCACAATGCCAGGGGTGCAGAATCCGCACTGAATCGCGCCGGACTCTGAAATGGCTTTCTGAATGGGGTGCAGTTCAGTGCCCTTCGCCAGACCTTCCACCGTCATAACCTCGGCACCTTCGATCTTTTTGACCGGCAGGTTGCAGCTTTTTACCGCTTTGCCATTAACCACGATGGTGCAGGTGCCGCATGTGGAATTGTCACAGCCGTGTTTGGTGCCGGTCAGGTTCAATACCTCGCGTAAAACATCCAGCACCACCATCCCGGGATCCACCTCAACCGTGGTGGGTTTTCCATTAATCGTAAAACTGATCTTCTCTACCATGTCTATTTCTCCTGCCTGGCTTCCAGGGCTTTCTTCATTACGTCAGGGGTGATCGGAATTTCAAAGAAATCGATCCCAACCGCGTCGTAGATCGCGTTCATAATCGCGGGAGCAGGTCCGATGACGGAATGCTCACCGATGCCGCGCGCGCCAAACGGTCCCACAGCATCCGGTGTCTCGATGAATTCGATGTCCATCGGGATCGCTTCCTTGTAAGTCGGAATGTGATACTTGAACATGTGCGGATTCTTGATCCGTCCCTCTTCGTCAAATTCAAGTTTCTCGTACAGGGCAGCACCAACTGCCATGGTCACACCGCCCAGCACCGAGCCCCTGATCTGGCGCGGGTTGATGATCTGCCCCACGTCAAAGACCGAAGTGAACTTGTCCACGAAGATCTTGCCGGTCTTCTTTTCAATGCGGATCTCTGCAGCTGTTGCGCCGAAAGTGTAGTTCACCCCCAGGCTGCCCTGTCCGTTCTCGTCGGGGTTGGAATAACGCGGCAGACGCGCGTCGGAAACCGCGTGCGCGTACTCGCCGATGGTGATGCCGTCTGATGTGATGTAGCCGCGGCTCAGGTCAGCCACCGCCACCCGAATATCCGGATCATTGCGCAGGAAGACAAATTCACCGTTATATTCCAGGTAATCCACATCCGTCTTGAGCACCTGAGCTGCGGTATTTTTTAATACTGCGATCAACTTATCCGCCGCGCGGATGATCGCCCGCCCGCCCTGGGTGGTGAACATCGAACCGATGGTCTGCCATTCGTAGGGTGAAAGCTGGGTGTCGATCTCGTTGTACACGCGGATCTTCTCCGGCGGGATCTGCAGTGCTTCAGCAGCCACCTGGCGGACAACAGTGCGCAGACCCTGCCCCACTTCAGCGCCGCCCATGCTCACGCTCACGCTGCCATCGTTATTCAACTTCATATAGCAGCCCTTGGTGGAAAATGGCGCGCCCTTGGGGGATTTCATCGCTGCCGCGAAACCGCGCCCGTAGTAATAATTCTCGTCATCTTTCGGTTTTTCCGAACTGAAGACCTTTTCTTTGACCATGTTTGAGCAGGTCATGATATCGCCGTGGGTTTTCCACATCCGTTCATCCAGCGCATTGACCTTGCCCTCAACCAGGTAATTCATCTCACGCAGCTTGATGGGATCCATGTTCAATTTGCGCGCCAGCAGGTCCATCATGCGTTCGGTTGCGATCTGGGCTTCCTGGTGACCATAGCCACGATAAGCGCCCACAGCCGGAGTGTTGGTGTAAACGGTGTAGCCGGTGAGGTCGCAGTGCTCAAATTCGTACGGTCCTGCGGAATTGTGCGTGGCAGCAATGGTGATGTTTACCGCGGTATCCGCATAGGCGCCGCCGGAGTGCAGGAGCTCATTCTGGATCGCCACCAGTTTGCCGTCCTTGCGCGCACCGATCTTCATTCTTGAACGAATACCGTGCGCGATCAGCGAGGAGGTGAAATCCTCCTTGCGCGTTGCCACCCATTTGACCGGGTAACCGGGCACAAAGCTTGCGATCCACGCCACGGTCTGCTCAACAGTAATGTCAGATTTATAACCGAAACACCCGCCGATATCCGGAATACGCACGCGCACATCGGAGACTGGGATGCCATAGGAATTCGCCAGGTCCTCGCGGATGATGAACGGACAGATGGAAGAGGACCACACCTCGATCGTGCTATCTTCTTTGAACCACACGATCGAGCCGTGTGTTTCGATGGCCGCGCAAGAACCGTGGGGATAATTAAATTCCGCCTCAACGATCACCTCGGCGTCCTTGAACCCGTCAACCCCGGCGCCCTTTTTCAAATGATAAGTGTGGGCGATGTTCGTGCCGGGCGTGGGTTTCAGCGTGGGCAGGTGCCAGTATTTCCCGTTTTCCTCGTGGATCAGCACCGCATCCTTTTTCATCGCATCGCGCGCATCAACATACACCGGTAGCGGCTTATATTCCACATTAATTTTTTCCAGCGCGGCTTCCGCGTTGGGCAGCGTATCAGCGATCACCGCGGCAACAGGTTCCCCGATGTAACGTACTTTATCGATCGCCATCGGAACCAGATCCTTGATATTGTCGCCGTAGTGGTAAGTGCAACCCTTGCCCGTGACGACCTTAACCACACCGGGCATCTTCTCTGCTTCGGTGGTATCGATCTTAACGATCTCCGCGTGGGCGTATTCAGGGCGCAGGATGGCTGCGTGCAGCATACCCGGGATGCGGATATCATCCAGGTAAATCGCTTTACCGGTTACCTTGCTGATCGCATCTGGTCGATTGTAACTCTTACCGAGGTACTTGAACTTCATTTAATTCTCCTTTCAACGGGTAATCGATCTGTTCCACAGGAAAAAAAGCAATTTGAACAGCGCCAGTATATGGTAATCAAAAAACCGGTAAGAATCAAGTCAATAATTCAGATTGTGACAAAAATTTGCAGAATAGTGAGAAATGGAATCAGTTTGATGCTACCATCAAACGAGCATGATCACCTGTCGTGAAGTCGAGAAACAGTTCCAGCACCTGGATGAAGACCGCCTGAACATCCTCCTTGAGATCCACAACCTGGTTGCAGCGGTTTCACCCGAGGCTACCGTTGAGATGCGCCGGTATGGGATCATCTACTATGACGCGTCGCGGGGAGGTCCGGTCAGCGCCGGGATCTGCCAGGCCCTGGTCAAACCCGATCATGTCCGGCTGGCGTTTATTCATGGAGCGTTTCTGCCTGATCCTGCCGGTTTGTTGGAGGGCACCACCTTCCCCAAACGCTTCATGCGTATCACAGGTTATGACACTGCTCCCTGGGAAGCCATCCAGGTGCTGATCTTGGCGCACAGTGTCCTTGATCCGCGTTCCTTACCCGTGAATCATCAGCCGGATCGGCCGAGTTAATTCTTTCCCTGATCAGCGCATCAGGTCACCATAAATTAGTCCCCCCGCCGGAATTGCCCCCTACGGTAGCTATTGTATAATGATTAAGCAACTCAAGAGGAAATCTGCGCGACAGGACTATTCGTTGAGAGTTTTTGATCGCCAACCTCTGAACATCGATAAGGTCCACATCCCGCGAGGTCAGGTTTTCCTGATCCCCGACCGCTGCAAAGGATGCGAGTTGTGCATCCATTTCTGTCCGGAAGGCGTGCTTGAGACCTCAAGCGGTATGAACGTCAAGGGGTACCACTACCCAACGATCGTCAGCGGAAAAGAAAATTCCTGCATCCATTGCGAATTCTGTGCGCTCATCTGCTCGGAGTTCGCAATTTTTACCCTGGCAATCCCCGAGACAACCAATGGCGGCTGAACAAGTGCGTACAGGTCTTCACTTCATGAGTGGAGATGAAGCCTGCGCTGAAGGTGCCCTTGCTGCAGGTTGCCGCTTTTTTGGCGGTTATCCCATCACCCCATCCACAGAAATTGCTGAACACCTTGCACGCCGTTTACCAGAAGTAAACGGCGTATTTGTTCAGATGGAGGATGAACTGGCCAGCATGGCGATCATCCTCGGTGCTTCTGCCGCAGGGGCTCGCGCCATGACCGCCACCTCCGGTCCCGGTTTCAGCCTGATGATGGAGAACATCGGGCTGGGGATGATGCTGGAGCTGCCCTGCGTGGTCATCGATGTACAGCGCGGTTCACCCTCCACCGGCCTGCCCACCATGCCGGGTCAATCCGATGTCATGCAGGCGCGATGGGGTTCCCACGGCGATTACGAAAGCATCGCGTATGCCCCCTGGTCCCCGCAGGAAATGTTTGATCTAACCATCCATTGCTTCAATGTCGCTGACCGTTACCGCCTGCCGGTCTTCCTGCTGGCTGATGAAGTGGTGGGCCACATGGTTGAACGGGTTGCTGTCCCCGCGTGTGACAGCATCGAGCACTGGGAACGCAAGCACGCCGCAACACCACCCGGGGAACACTTCGAACCGTTCAAGATCACTGACCCGGACCTGGTACCACCGATCGTTCACGCTGGAGAGGGTTACTGCATCCATTACACCGGTCTCACCCATGATGAACGCGGCTATCCTGATATGACTGCTGCTACACACAATGAACTGGTCACCCGCCTGGTGGAAAAAGTCCGCGTCAACCGGGAGAACATCATCCGCACGGAAGGTTACAGCCTTGAAGACGCTGAGATCGTTGTGATCGCTTACGGCTGCACTGCCCGCTCAGCGCGCCAGGCGGTACGTGAAGCGCGGCAGGCCGGGATCCGTGCCGGTTTGCTGCGTCTCATATCGCTCTGGCCTTTCCCTGAGGAGGAGATTGCACGGCTCGCCACCCGCGCCAGGTCCCTCATCGTGGCTGAGATGAATCTGGGTCAGATCAGCCGGGAAGTGGAACGTTGTGCCCGCCGCCCGGCACGCGGCGTGTTTCACGCCGGCGGGATGATGATCCCGCCAGACCCCATCCTGCAGGCCATCCGTGAGGCGTCCGCATGACCGAACCGATCCTGGCTGAGCATCATCCCTTGGATGATCTGATCCGCGCTGACCGCATGCCGCACATCTGGTGCCCCGGTTGCGGGATCGGAATTGCCATGCGCTGCTACGCCCAGGGCATCCTGGACTCCGGTTTACCGGTGAAGGATCATGTCGTGGTTTCCGGCATCGGCTGCTCCGGTCGCGTGGCTGGTTATATGAACCTCGATTCCTACCACACCACCCACGGCCGGGCAATCCCGTTTGCCATGGGTATTAAACTGGCCAAACCGGAACTGATGGTAACCGTGTTCAGCGGTGATGGTGACCTGGTTGCCATCGGTGGCAACCACCTCATCCATGCCGCCAGGCGCAATATTGACGTCAAGGTGATCTGCATCAATAATTTCAATTTTGGTATGACCGGCGGGCAATTCGGCCCAACCACACCCAGGGGTGCCATCGCCACCACCGCACCTTACGGAAATTTTGAACTCCCGTTCAACCTCCCCTACCTGCTTGCTGCAGCCGGCGCGAACTACATCGCCCGCTGGACGACGCTGCACGCCCGCCAATTAAAGAAATCGATCCTCGAAGCCTTCAGCAAACCGGGGTTTACCTTCATCGAAGTCCTTGCCCCCTGCCCGATCGGTTTTGGCAAATCCAATAACATCAATGATGGTCTGGAGGAAATGGAACTCTACCGCGACCGTTGTGTGATGGCCCGGCAAGGTGAGATGAACCCGGAGGAACTTGAGATCGATTTGCGAGAAGACAAGCCGATCCTCATCGGCAAGTTCATCGACCGCGACCGCCCGCCGTTTCATCCCTTTATGAAGGGTCAGTCATGAATCGATTTGTCAGGCAGGCTGTCAGGAAGTTTTCGAAATGAGAACTGAGATTCGCATCGCCGGTTTTGGTGGACAGGGTGTCGCTCTTGCGGGGCTAATCCTCGGCAAAGCACTGGCGATCTACAGCGGTTATGAAGCCGTGATGACCCAGTCTTACGGCCCTGAAGCCCGCGGTGGCGCGTCCAGTGCCAATCTGGTGGTCTCTGATGAGCCGATCGACTACCCGTTTGTACTTACCCCCAATATCCTGGTCGCACTCTCGCAGGAGGCTTATGCCCTGTATCGACCCGGGACAAAAAGGGATGCCATACTGATCATTGATCAGGACCTGGTGATCCCGACCAACAGCGATTCCTGCTATGGCATCTCTTCGACCCGTCTGGCGGAGGAGCTGGGTCGCCGTGTGGTAACCAATGTGGTTATGGTGGGTTTCTTCACAGCCGTCACCCGCCTGCTCACGCGTGAAGCGGTCGAAAGAGCCATCGCGGACACAGTAAAACCTAAAACTTTACCGTTGAATTTAAAAGCATTCGAGGTGGGCTACACTCAACCGGTGATTCCGGTCAACTTGCGAGGGAACCATGAGTGACACCGTGATGGTGATCGGTGGGGGCATCGCCGGTATCCAGGCTTCCCTTGACCTGGCCAGGGGTGGCGTCAGGGTTGTATTGGTGGAGCGCGCGCCGACCATTGGCGGTGTAATGGCCGTCCTTGACAAGAATTTTCCCACACTGGATTGCTCCATTTGCATCGAAGCCCCCAAGATGTCCGAGGTCGGTTTGCATCCGAACATTGAGATCCTCTCCCTGGCTGAGGTGATGGAGGTCACGGGAGAGCCCGGTAATTTCACGGTTAAAGTCAGCCAGAAGACGCGATATGTCACTGATGCTTGCACCCGCTGCGGTGAATGCACAAGCGTCTGCCCGGTTGTACTGCCAAACGAGTACGATTCGGGCATGGCTTTTCGTAAAGCCATCTACACTCCCATCCCGCAATCCGTACCGGGAGCTTACCTGGTGGATATGGCGCACTGCCTCAACGATCCGCCCAATTACATTCCGTGCAACCACTGCCAGCAGGCCTGTCCCCCTGGTGCGATTGATTTTTTGCTGCCCGGGGAGGCTGTTGTTGAGCGCAAAGTCGGGGCGATCATCCTCGCCACCGGTTATGACATGCTCGATCCCCGCGCGCTGCGGGAATATGGTTACGGCACGCATCCTGATATCCTGACCGCGCTGGAGTTTGAGCGATTGGTCAATTCTGCCGGTCCCACTGGAGGTGAGATCATCCGTCCCTCCGACCGGAAACACCCGCGCAATCTTCTTCTTGTCCTTTGCGTCGGTTCGCGTGATCAGCATAACTTTCACCATTGCTCACGTTTTTGCTGTATGTACTCCATAAAACACGCTTACCAGGCGCTCGATCACGGCATCACGGATGTTACCGTCCTGTACATGGACCTTCGTGCTTACGGCAAAGGCTTTGATGGTTTCCAGCAGCGTACCAGCGACCAGGGCGCACACTTTGTCCATGGTCGGCCTGCCAGCATCGCGCCGGGGGATGACGGTCGCATCTCGGTGGTCTATGAAGATATCGCACAGGCAAGGCGGATCGCATCCCAGTTTGACATGGTCGTGTTGGCAAACGCGGTCACGCCGCCGCAGGGGCTTGAAGAGCTGGCGCAGCGCCTTGGTTTAGATCTTAACAGCGATGGCTTTATCCATTCAGAGGAGACAGCGGGCGGACTGGTGATGACCACCCGCCCGGGCATTTACACTGCCGGCTGCGTCTCCGGTCCCAAGGACATTCCGGATAGCGTTGCTGAAGGCAGCGGAGCAGCCGGTCTCTCCATGCGACATATAAAAGACCGTCATTGGCCGGAACCCCCGCAAGTAGAACCGATCCCGGACATTGCAACTCCGCGCATTGGCGTATTCGTCTGCCATTGTGGCAGCAACATTGCGGGCGTGGTGGATGTGGAAAGGGTCTCGGACTATGCCCGGACCCTGCCTGGCGTGGTTTTCGCCGGAGATCAGATGTTTTCCTGCGCCGGTAACACCCAGGCGGAGATTGAAGAAATCATCCGCCGTGAAGGCATCACCCGGGTGGTGGTGGCAGCCTGTTCTCCCAAGACGCATGAGTCGATCTTCCGTGACGTGCTCACCCGCGCTGGTCTCAACCCCTATCTGCTTGAAATGTCCAACATCCGCAACATGGATTCCTGGGTGCATAAGAAAGAGAAGGAGGATGCCACCATCAAAGCCATGGAGATGGTCGCCATGGCAGTGGAGAAGGCGCGCCTGCTGGTTCCTCTGATCCCCTCCCACCTGGAGGTGCAGCAGAGCGCCCTGGTGATCGGCGGTGGCATCGCCGGTATGACCGCAGCAGCCGCACTGGCGCAGCAGGGGTTCGCCACCCACCTGGTGGAAAAGGAATCCCGCCTCGGCGGCATTTTGAATCACCTCGATATGATCGCACCGGCCGGGATCCGCACTTCGGACATGCTCGCTGCCAAGGTGCACGAAGTGGAAATGAGCCACGTTCAAACCCATCTGAACGCCACGGTGGAAACGATCAGTGGACTGGTGGGTAACTTTTCCGCGCATCTCTCCAACGGGGAGGAGTTGCGTGTCGGGGCAGTGGTCATGGCAACCGGTTCGCAACCTTACCAGCCGGTGGAATTTGCCCATGGCAATGATCCCCGCGTGATAACCAATCTTGAATTGGAATCACTGCTGGCAACGGGTGACCTCAAAGCCGCGCGGATCACCTTCATCTCCTGCGTTGGCTCCCGCCAGGGCAGCACTGGCTGCGCGCGCTATTGCTGCACCTCGATGATCAACCAGGCGCTGGAACTGCGCCGCATGGGTAAACAAGTGCGCGTGCTCAGCAAGGATATCCGCACTTATAGCCGCAGCGCAGAGGAGCTTTATGAGCAGTCAATGCGCTCAGGTGTGCAATTCTTCCGTTATGCTGACCTACCCCCGCAGGAAGCCATCACCTGGCAGGATGGTGGTGTTGTCTTCCACGATGAACTGCTCAACCGTAAAGTACGGATAGAAACTGACCTGCTCGTACTCGTGGTGGGGTTGAAACCCGCCACCGACAACCTAGCCGATCAGCTCAAGCTCTCCCGCAGCGAGGATGGTTTCTATATGGAACTGCATCCAAAGCTTGGACCGGTGGAGACGGCAGTGCAGGGGGTTTACCTGGCGGGCACCAGCCAGGGGGCCAAGGATGTGCGTGAATCGATTGCGGCGGCTTTAGCCACTGCCGGCAAGGCTGGTGCGCTCCTCGCACGCGGCGAGATCGAGAAGGAACCTCTCACCGCCCAGTTAATCCCCGACCTGTGTGTTGGTTGCATGCGCTGTGTAAAGGTCTGCCCCTTCAATGCCATCGAACAGGTTGGATTACCCGGAAAAGGCGGCAAGGTCATCATTCACGAAGCTGCCTGCATGGGATGCGGCACCTGTGCTGCCGAATGTAATTTTCACGCCATCGAGATGCCCTACTTCACCCACCAGCAGATCCTCGCCCAGGTGGATGCGGCCCTCGCGCAAAACCCGCAGCACAAGTGCCTTGTGTTCACCTGCAATTGGTGTTCCTACGCCGGTGCCGATCTCGCCGGGATTGAAAAGCGCCAGTATCCTCCCTCAGCCCGGGTCATTCGCACCATGTGCTCTGCGCGCTTTGAGGAGGATTTCATTGCTCGTGCTTTTGAAAAAGGCGCCGGTGCCGTGCTGGTAACCGGATGCCGGCTTACCGATACCGGTTCTGACTGTCATTACAACTATGCCAATCGCCTGACTGAAAAACGCTTCCACAACTGGCAGCGCAGGTTCCAGTCAAAGGGGATCGCGCCGGAACGGCTGCAGCTCCGTTGGATTTCAGCCGCCGAAGGCAAGGAATTTGCCGAGAAGATCACCGAGATGGACGAAGTGGTCAGGAGGTACTGCCGGGAACATGAGTGACGACGCCGTGCTGCTCAATGATGAATTATGGGAACGCCTGCTTGAACTGACCGGCGGTGATGTTGCCCTATGTTACCAATGCGGTGAGTGCACCGCTGCCTGCCCGTGGGGTATGGTCCGCGAGAAAGGGCTGCCTGTGCGGCTTGTTCTGCGCCAGGCACAACTGGGTATAGAAAATACAGGTGCGGAGCTGTGGTTGTGCACCACCTGCGGTCTATGCCAGGCAACCTGCCCGCGCGGTGTGGATATTCCCGCGGTCTTTCGCGCCCTGCGCCAGCTCGCCTGGGAGCAGAACCGCGTCGAAAAAGGGTTGCCCTCCATGCTGTGGTCTCTCTACTGGAATAGCAATCCCTGGTCGCAGCCGCCTTCAACCCGTTCCGCCTGGGCGGGCAATCTCAACCTTGAGACATTTGATCCCGCTCGTCATGAGGTCCTGCTCTATGTGGGATGCACCTCCTCGTACAATCGGCGCGCCCAGAAGATCGCCCGCGCGCTGGTGACTTTGCTCCAAAAGGCGGGAGTGTCCTTTGGCTACCTGGGAGACGATGAGCCCTGTTGCGGAGAATCCGCGTTGAGCATCGGCAACCAGCCGTACTTTGAAGAAATCGCCGCCCATACCAGCCAGGTCTTTATAGAAAAAGGCATCACGCGATTAATGACCATCTCTCCCCATTGTTATGATGTCTTCAAGAACCACTATCAGGAGGTACCACCAGGTTGGCAGCCGCTCCACTATACGCAATACCTTGCGGAACTGGTGGATCAAGACCGCCTGGTCTTTCCCCACCCACTCGACTTCCAGGTGACCTACCAGGATCCCTGTTACCTGGGACGCTTGAACGAGGAATACGAAGCTCCGCGCCGCATCCTCAAAGCCCTTCCGGGTATCGAATTGGTTGAAATGACTGATAACCGCCAGGCTGGATTATGCTGCGGCGGCGGTGGCGGGCGCATGTGGCTGGAAACCCCGGCCAGTGAGCGCTTTGCCGAACTCCGGGTTGCCCAGGCACTCAACACCGGTGCCGATCACCTCGTCACAGCATGCCCGTTCTGCCTTTCCTGCCTGGAGGATAGCGCCAGCGCATTATCCCGCGCGCTGCCGGTACTCGATATCGCCGAATTAGCCGTCCAGGCTATCGGGGAGCGTTCATAAGATGGTGGACTCATTAATCCATCCCCACGAGGCAAAACCGGAGATCTGGGTTTACCTGGAGCATGAAGGCGGGAACCTTCAAACCGTCTCCCTGGAAATACTTGGAAAAGGCCGCCAGCTCGCTGATGAGATGGGCTGGCCTTTGTGCGGTCTTTTACTCGGTGAACATGTGGTCCACCTGGCAGCGCAAGTCTTTGAGCATGGTGCCGACCGCGCCTGGGTAGTGGAGCATCCCCTGCTTGGGTCTTTTACCATCGATGCTTACGCCGCAGCCACTTTTCAGACCGTTATGAAGGGAAAACCCTCCGTTCTGCTATTCGGCGCGACCCCGGATGGGCGCGACCTTGCCGCCCGCCTGGCTGTACGCCTGCGCACCGGCTTGAATGCCGATTGCACCGATCTGCGCATCAAGCGCGAAAGTGGTGTGCTGGTCAGCGAGGTCTCCGGATTTGGCGGTGGCGTGCTGGCGCTGATCGAAATGCCCGACCACCGCCCTCAAATGGCCACCGTTCGCCCGGGTGTTTTTCCCGTTCCTGGAAGCATGCCGGGTTCACAGGGGGAGACGATTTCTGTCCGGGTGGATCTGTCTCCGCAAATGATCAAAACCCGCATCATCGAGAGGCATACTTCGAGCACAATCGATCTCACCCGTGTGCCCGTTCTCGTGGCGGGCGGTCGCGGTGTTGGTCCCGATTTCACGGACCTGGAACAGTTGGCACATTTACTCGGTGGTGATGTAGGCGCCACCCGTCCACCGGTTGACGCAGGGTACATTGAACGGGAACGCCAGGTCGGTCAGACCGGGGTTGGCTGCAGCCCCGAACTGGCCATCTGTTGTGGTATCAGCGGTGCGTTTCATTTCGTGGTAGGCATCGAAAAAGCTGAGACTGTGATCGCCATTAATTCCGATCCTGAAGCGCCGATTTTTGATTACGCCGATTATTGTGTGGTGGGCGACATTCACAAAGTGCTACCCGATCTGGTACAGGCACTCCAGGCTGCCAGGGAATTGACCCATGACTGAGCCGCGCATCGTGGTCTGCGTCAAGGTCGTTCCCAAACCTGAAGAGGTGCGGGTTGATCCTCAAACCCGCCTGCTGGAGCGGGCGAACGCGCGCGCCGAGATCAATCCGCCCGATATGAACGCTCTCGAAATGGCGCTGACACTTAAGGACAGGTTGAGTGGCACTGTTGAGATCCTTTCCATGGGACCGCCGTACTTTGAACCGGTGCTGCGCGTGGGGTTGGGGATGGGGGCTGATCACATCCACCTGTTGAGCGACCGGGCTTTTGGCGGCGCGGATACCCTCGCCACGACATATACACTGGCGCACGGGATAGAACGCCTGCGCAGTGTTGATATCGTTCTGTGCGGTGAGGAATCCTCTGACGGCGCGACCGGGCAGGTGCCGCAGGGTTTGGCGGAGTGGCTCAACTGGCCGCAACTGACGCTCGTTACCGAACTTGAGATCGACATGGAACGCCATGTAGCGCGCGGGCAGCGCTCGATCAAGGGCGGCTACGAGATACTGGAAGTGCCCCTGCCCTGCGTGGTTTCAGTCAAGACCGCCAGCAACGAACCGCGTTTCATGGACTTCCGTTTGAAAGCCCAGGCTGCCAGCCCCGGCCGCATGAAGGTCTGGGATGCCGCCGCGCTCAAAACCGACGTAAACCATACCGGTCTGGCAGGTTCACCGACCCGTGTTTCAGGTTTGGCATCTGCAGCTTCGCGTGAGCGCAAACGGGAACGCCTCACCGGCACATCTGAGGAGATCATCAAAGCGCTCATTGAGGTGATCAGAAACTCGGTTATGTAGCTGTTTTCAACAAGGTCAATAAAAAACTCCCTGGATCACCTTCGACCAGGGAGTTCGTTCTCCAAACTAGCGGATTTTTATCTTTGCCTTCTCAGGTCCGAATAGCTCGCTGCCGTTGTATGTATTCACCTCTTCAAGCCAGTAATAATAAGCAATACCCGGCTTGGCCGTTCTATCCTTGAAGGAATAAGCCGCCCCGGTCAGGCTGCCAGGCGAGGCCAGCGATCCGATCAACTCGCTGTTGAGCAGTTTTCGTTTCCCATCCGGGCTCTTCGCTCGGTAGACGTTAAAACCAAGCGTGTTCAGCTCGCTCGCCGTCTCCCAGCTGAGTAACACTGCGCTCTTCTTCGCCGTTGCGCTGAAATCAAGCAGTTCAACCGCGGTCGGGATGATGGGATTAACGATGCTGACCGCCTGCATGCTCAGTCCGAAATAACTTCCCCCCCAGGTCATGGAATGTACATTGTTATCCCATGTGTCGTGAATGTAGATGAGACTGCTGTCGCTGTCGTAACCAACCCCCACCATGGTGTGGTTAACCACATGGATCATAACCGGATTTCCACTGTCAATCGCTGCCCGGTATTGCGCCAGGCTGAACCCGCCCGTGGAAACATTGCTGGTGTTCTGGTAATAACAATCATTCACCGCGTACCCCCTCGCGGTAAAGAATTGGCTGAATCCCCAAGTACCATCCTCTTCGAGGTTGTACGCTTCTATCACTTCACAGGTCAATGGTGTGGCATCATTGTAATGATAAAAGGCGGTTGAGCCGTCGGTGTTATCATAAGCAGACTGGCTCGTTTTCATGTAATCTCCCACAGAATCGCCCCACGCATGCTGCGCCCAGCCTCCTGTTATATAAGGATCTATACTGTTGCTTCCGTACAAGATCCAATAATCATCGATCGAACCCCGGCTTGTGCGCCCATCCACACCAAGCTTCGAGGCGATCAACGGATTGTTCGGATAAATATCGGTTCCATCTGACCAGGTGCCCCAAACGGAGTCTGTTAAAGGAACCACCCCGCCGTTGGTCAGCCCGGTATACATGTTGGGAAAACCGTGCCCGTCATAATACCCTGAGATCATCGCCGCAGATACAGCCGAACAACCGAACACCCATTGGAAAGCCGGCACGCCTGTCAGCATGACCGCGGTGGCATCGGTGCTCAGATCCATTGGATCTAACTGATCCACAAAATACCCCGCTGGGCGCTGGGGCGGGCTGCTGATGGTGGTTTTGTAGATCTCGCTGCCATCCGGCAGGATCACCAGCTCGGTCGTTGAATATTCGGTTGAAATCAACTCCGGATCAACATCCTGAGCGTTGGCTAACTGCGGAGAGGTTCCAAATAGGATCAATATCGCGATCAGGCTGGCGATTATCAAGTATAAGATTTGTGATTTTTCCCGGGCATTGTGATTTTGTTGCATGAGAGACTCCTGAATTCGTGTGATACCAACTGCGCTCAGTAAAAGTAAAATAATACTCGCTTAAAATAGAATCACTCTTTACAATACTGATAGGTTTTGTGTCAAGTCAATGGTTATCAATAACAGAATCGTCCGTAAATTTCACAGCTCACTGCCGCAGCCGGCATCTTTCCAAAGCTTGTCGTCGATGTTCTTGAAGGTTTGTTCGAACAATGTTTACTCCTGTATCAATTGATGGTACTAGTGTTTGGTCTTTCTGCTAGTCGATCTTTGTATCATACGGCCAGCCGAAAGTCTTAAAGCATTCGTGGGTAATTCTTTCCAATACTTGATAATACCTTTGGCACTCATCGATAAAGTGAATTGAAGGTTCTAGTCCTTTTAGCGAAATGAAAGACTTTTCTATGAAAAATTTGTCTCTATCACCCGGTTTCGCACCTATTATTTTTTTTATTACCACTGTTTCATGTAATACGGGTGAGAATTCTTTCTGCGCGTTATTTCGAACATCTACCCATTTATGATCAAACAAATCACGTTTTTCTTCGTACCACTTCAAAAATCCCTCCACATGTGCATATTCTTTTTGCATGTATAAGGTTGTACTTCTAGCTGCACTTACGAATGCGTATAGCAAGTGTCTGATTTCGTCAGAATAGATAACCCCTTTGCCTAAATCCTTTTCAAGTTGTATTACCTTTTCAAGGAAATATTTTGTACAGTTTAGCATCAGTTCAGTTTCAGTTACTGCCATCATCGACCTTTAGTTTTTCTTCAATCAAGTCCCACCTGTCACGATATTCAGTAATATCCCAAAACAACTCCGAAATCCTGGGGGGCAGCAAAACCATTCTAACCGGGTTATCGTTGTGAGCCTGTCCCTTTACCCCTGGTGACTTAAGCCATTGTTGGTGCTTTTCGTGTACGTTTCTTGCCATCACACTTGACGGAATAATGTAATATTCAAATCCATGTTTACTTCCTGGTTCCGGAATACCACCCAATACCCAGAAGAAATTTTCCCCAAAATACTTCTCTTCTTTCTTTCCTACACTGCAGGATCAGTTGCCAGGTTTGAACGTTTTTACCTGGATATGCACGAACTTAGTGCCCTCAAGGTTGCTGCAAAGTATGTCCGTATTTGGTGTGTTACCTAGAGTGACAACAGCAGAATATCCCCGCCGGCATAGCTCACCAGCGACAAAGAACTGGCTGGCGTTTCCACGTGTGATGCTTTCTTTTGCCATTATTCACCTCTCATATTATCTTTTTAGTATATACCACTTGGATGCGCGGTATATAATTCAGGTGATAAACGAGAGGGACAAAGTGATGACAACCATAAAAGAGCAGGAGATATTTCTGACGAGTTATAAAGAATGGAACTCTTCCGTCAAAACTAACTAGAAAACCGGATAATTCTTTTTAGGCTGATTGACTAACTCAACGATATTTTGGATGTTCTTGGTTAATGATTTAGTGTCACGGTTTCCCGGTAAGGAGATTTCTCTAATGGCACTTGTCTACAATGTTTGGTTGGTGGATTTCGAAATAATATGGATAGTTCAACCTTGTTAATCTCTACCCACTATGATAAAATCTCAAGTAAGCTAGGCTTTAGGTTTTCTATGTTTGGAAGGTTGAGCTGAAGAGCGCAAAACACCTTAAAACGACGAGTTGTGAGTGCTGCCAGGGCGCGTGGCTCAGTTGGTTA